>JBKOVW010000332.1:0-8015 GCA_046724095.1 Actinomycetota bacterium
GAGCTGACATGCCGCGTAAAGGCCCCGCTCCCCGTCGGCCGCTGGTCGCGGACCCGGTGTACAACTCGCCGCTGGTCACCCAGCTGGTCAACAAGATCCTGATGGCTGGCAAGCGTCAGCTCGCTGAGAGCATCGTTTACGGTGCCCTGGAGGGCTGCCGCGAGAAGAGCGGCACCGACCCTGTGGTCACGCTCAAGCGCGCGATGGACAACGTCAAGCCGACCCTCGAGGTTCGCAGCCGCCGCGTCGGTGGCGCGACCTACCAGGTGCCGGTTGAGGTCCGTACCCCTCGCCAGACCACTCTCGGCCTTCGCTGGCTGGTCCAGTACTCCAAGGCCCGCCGCGAGAAGACCATGATCGAGCGTCTGCAGAACGAACTGCTGGACGCCAGCAACGGCCTCGGCGCCGCCGTCAAGCGACGCGAGGACACCCACAAGATGGCGGAGTCCAACAAGGCCTTCGCGCATTACCGGTGGTAACCACCCACCGAACGACGACGACGAAGAAAAGTAGGGATTGAAGTGGCTGCCCCAGACGCCGCCCTCGCCAAGCTTCGCAACATCGGCATCATGGCCCACATCGATGCCGGTAAGACCACGACCACCGAGCGGATCCTGTTCTACACCGGTATCACGTACAAGATCGGTGAGGTCCACGAGGGCGCCGCCGTCATGGACTGGATGGAGCAGGAGCAGGAGCGCGGGATCACGATCACTTCCGCCGCCACCAAGGTGGAGTGGAAGGGTCACCCGATCAACATCATCGACACCCCCGGACACGTCGACTTCACCGTTGAGGTGGAGCGGAACCTCCGGGTGCTCGACGGTGCGATCGCGGTCTACGACGGTGTCGCCGGCGTGGAGCCGCAGACCGAGAATGTCTGGCGGCAGGCGGACAAGTACCACGTCCCCCGGATGTGCTTCGTCAACAAGCTCGACCGGACCGGCGCGGACTTCTTCCGCTGCGTCCAGATGATGATCGAACGGCTCAACGCCACCCCGCTCGTCGTGCAGATCCCGATCGGCCTCGAGGCCAACCACATCGGTGTCGTCGACCTGATCGGCATGCGCGCGCTGACCTGGCGCGGCGAGACCAAGAAGGGCGAGGACTACACGGTCGAGGAGATCCCGGCCGACCTCGTCGACGCCGCGAACGAGTGGCGCGAGAAGCTGATCGAGACGCTGGCAGATGTGGACGACGACGTCATGGTGAAGTACCTCGAGGGCGAGGAACTCACCGCCGACGAGATCAAGGCCGGCATCCGGCGCGCCACGATCGCCAGCAAGGCCAACCCGGTTCTGTGTGGCTCGGCGTTCAAGAACAAGGGCATCCAGCCCATGCTCGACGCCGTGGTGGACTACCTGCCGTCGCCGCTGGACGTGCCGGCTATCGAGGGCATCGCGACCGACGGCGAGACGCCGATCCAGCGCAAGCCCTCGTCGGAAGACCCGTTCTCGGCCCTGGCGTTCAAGATCCAGACCGACAAGCACCTCGGCAAGCTGACCTACGTCCGGATCTACTCCGGCACGCTCGACTCCGGTTCCCAGGTGATCAACTCCACCAAGGACCGCAAGGAGCGCATCGGCAAGATCTACCAGATGCACGCCAACAAGCGCGAGGAGCGTCCCACGGCGCAGGCCGGCGACATCATCGCGGTGCAGGGTCTCAAGCAGACCACCACCGGTGACACTCTGAGCGACCCGGCGCACCCGGTGATCCTGGAGTCGATGACGTTCCCGGAGCCGGTCATCCAGGCGGCCATCGAGCCGAAGACGAAGTCGGACCAGGAGAAGCTCGGCACCGCGATCCAGCGGCTCGCCGAGGAGGACCCGACCTTCCGCGTCTGGAACGACGAGGAGACCGGGCAGACCGTCATCGCCGGCATGGGCGAGCTGCACCTCGACATCCTCGTCGACCGCATGCGCCGCGAATTCAACGTCGTGGCGAACATCGGTAAGCCGCAGGTGGCGTACCGCGAGACGATCCGCGGGACCGTGGAGAAGCTCGACTACGTCCACAAGAAGCAGACCGGTGGCTCGGGTCAGTACGCGAAGGTCATCGTCAAGCTGGAGCCGCTGCCGCTCTCGAGCGACGGCCCCACGTACGAGTTCGTCAACTCGGTGTCCGGCGGTCGCATCCCCAAGGAGTTCATCCCCTCGGTGGACGCGGGCGCGCAGGACGCGATGCAGTACGGCGTGCTGGCCGGCTACCCGCTGGTCGGCGTCCGGCTGACGCTGTTGGACGGCCAGTACCACGAGGTCGACTCGTCGGAAATGGCGTTCAAGATCGCCGGCTCGATGGCGATGAAGGAGGCGGCCCGTAAGGCCGATCCGGCTCTCCTCGAACCGATGATGGCCGTTGAGGTCACCACCCCTGAGGACAACATGGGTGACGTCATCGGCGACCTCAACTCCCGTCGCGGCCTGATCCAGTCGATGGAGGAGCGCTCCGGCGCTCGCGTCGTCAAGGCTCTGGTGCCGTTGTCGGAGATGTTCGGCTACGTCGGCGACCTGCGGTCGAAGACGCAGGGCCGGGCGAGCTACAGCATGCAGTTCGACTCCTACGCCGAGGTTCCCGCGAACGTGGCGAAGGAGATCATCGCGAAGGCTACGGGTGCTTAAGCCCCGCCGGATGCGTTGAGGCACGTGCGGTCCGTCGTGGACCGCACGTGCACGAGCAGTCGACAGAGTCCTAAGCGCCGATCCGGCGCGCCGGGCGAGAAGAAGAGACACAGTCCACAGGAGGACACCAGTGGCGAAGGCGAAGTTCCAGCGGACTAAGCCGCACGTCAACATCGGCACCATTGGTCACATCGACCACGGTAAGACGACGCTGACTGCGGCCATCACCAAGGTTCTGCACGACCAGTACCCGGACCTGAACCCGTACACGCCGTTCGACGAGATCGACAAGGCGCCGGAGGAGAAGGCCCGCGGCATCACGATCTCGATCGCGCACGTCGAGTACCAGACCGCGGCGCGGCATTACGCGCACGTGGACTGCCCCGGCCACGCCGACTACATCAAGAACATGATCACCGGTGCCGCTCAGATGGACGGCGCCATCCTGGTGGTCGCCGCGACCGACGGCCCGATGCCGCAGACCAAGGAGCACGTCCTCCTGGCCCGCCAGGTCGGCGTTCCGTACATCGTGGTGGCGCTCAACAAGAGCGACATGGTCGAGGACGAGGAGCTCCTCGAGCTCGTCGAGCTCGAGGTCCGCGAGCTGCTGAGCACGTACGAGTTCCCGGGCGACGACGTACCCGTCGTACGGGTCTCGGCGCTGCGGGCGCTCGAGGGCGACGCGGAGTGGTCGGAGAAGCTCATGGAGCTGATGAACGCGGTCGACACCGCGATCCCGCAGCCCGAGCGTGACACCGAGAAGCCGTTCCTCATGCCCATCGAGGACGTCTTCACGATCACCGGTCGTGGCACGGTCGTCACCGGCCGGGCCGAGCGCGGCATCCTCAAGCCGAACGAGGAGGTCGAGATCGTCGGCATCCGCGAGAAGTCGACGAAGACCGTCTGCACCGGCATCGAGATGTTCCGCAAGCTGCTCGACGAGGCCCGCGCGGGTGAGAACGTCGGTCTGCTGCTGCGCGGCATCAAGCGCGAGGATGTCGAGCGCGGCATGGTTGTCGTCAAGCCCGGCACCACGACCCCGCACACGGAGTTCGAGGGCCAGGTCTACATCCTCTCCAAGGAGGAGGGCGGCCGGCACACCCCGTTCTTCCAGAACTACCGTCCGCAGTTCTACTTCCGTACCACGGACGTCACCGGCGTGGTCACGCTGCCTGAGGGCACCGAGATGGTCATGCCCGGCGACTCCACCAGCATGTCGGTCAAGCTGATCCAGCCGATCGCCATGGAGCAGGGCCTGAAGTTCGCGATCCGCGAGGGTGGCCGCACCGTCGGCGCCGGAACGGTCACGAAGATCGTCAAGTAGGTCTGGCCAGCCCGATTAGCGTTGCCGCTGCGAATACGGCATACTGGTCAGGTTGCGTCCGCGCAGGGTGGTTGGCTGTTCTTGCCAAACGGTCTAGACAGCCAACCATCCTCGCTGGGTGTCCGGCGTGTGTTGCAGCCGCCGGCCCCCGATCTCCGTGATCTGGTCGGTGTTGTGCCGTGCCGGTAGGCGCGACACGCCCGACCGCGGGGGTCGGACAAGCAGGATCAACGGTCCTGCGGCATGCGGAGGGGCTGCCTTCGCAAGTAGCGGCATCGAGAGAAGGAAACAGAAGCCATCATGGCGGGACAGAAGATCCGCATCCGGCTCAAGGCCTATGACCACGAGGTCGTCGACTCCTCGGCTCGGAAGATCGTCGAGACGGTGACGCGTACCGGGGCGCAGGTCGCGGGCCCGGTGCCGCTGCCCACGGAGATCAACCGCTACTGCGTGATCCGCTCGCCGCACAAGTACAAGGACTCGCGCGAGCACTTCGAGATGCGCACGCACAAGCGGCTGATCGACATCATCGACCCGACGCCGAAGACGGTCGACTCGCTCATGCGCCTCGACCTGCCGGCTGGCGTCGACATCGAGATCAAGCTGTAGGGATCCGGACAATGGACAGGCAAGTGAAGGGCATCCTGGGCGCCAAGCTCGGCATGACCCAGGTCTGGGACAACAACAAGGTCGTCCCGGTCACTGTGGTGCAGGCCGGCCCGTGCGTCGTGACCCAGGTACGCACCGCCGACACGGACGGCTACTCCGCGGTCCAGCTGGCGTACGGCGCCATCGACCCGCGGAAGGTCAGCAAGCCGAAGAGCGGCCACTACGCGAAGGCGGGTGTCTCGCCTCGGCGCCACATCGTCGAGCTGCGCACCACCGACGCCACCGAGTACGAGCTCGGCCAGGAGGTCACCGTCGAGGCGTTCGAGCCCGGTACCGCGATCGACGTCACCGGCAAGACCAAGGGCAAGGGCTTCGCCGGTGTGATGAAGCGGCACGGCTTCCACGGTCTGAAGGGCAGCCACGGTGTCGAGCGCAAGCACCGCTCGCCGGGCTCCATCGGCGCCTGCGCCACCCCGGGTCGCGTCTTCAAGGGTGTCCGGATGGCCGGCCGGATGGGTAACCGGCGCTTCACCGTGCAGAACCTGACCGTCCAGGCCATCGACACCGAGAACAACCTGCTGCTGGTCAAGGGCGCCGTTCCGGGTCCCAAGGGCGCGTTGATCCTGGTCCGTACCGCGGCCAAGAAGGGCGATGCCAAGTGAGTTCCGTCGACGTCATCGACACCGAGGGCGCCACGGCCGGCTCGGTCGAGCTGCCGGACGAGATCTTCGACGTGGAAGCGAACATCCCGCTGATGCACCAGGTCGTCGTGGCCCAGCTCGCGGCCGCCCGCCAGGGCACCGCGAAGGCCAAGACGCGCGGCGAGGTCGCCGGCGGTGGCAAGAAGCCGTACAAGCAGAAGGGCACCGGTCGTGCCCGCCAGGGCTCGATCCGCGCGCCGCAGTTCACCGGCGGTGGCGTGGTGCACGGTCCCGTGCCACGCGACTACAGCCAGCGGACCCCCAAGAAGATGAAGGCCGCCGCGCTGCGTGGCGCCCTCTCCGACCGGGCCCGCGACGGCCGGGTGCACGTGGTCGAGGCGTTCGTCGTCGGCGAGAAGCCGTCGACCAAGGCCGCGGTCGCGACCCTGCGCAAGGTGACCGAGTCCACCAAGGTCCTGGTCGTGCTGAGCAGCCTGGACGAGCTGAACTGGGTGTCGCTGCGCAACGAGCCGACCGTGCACCTCATCGAGGCCGGCCAGCTCAACACGTACGACGTACTGGTCGCCGACGAGGTGGTCTTCACGAAGGACGCACTCGATGAATTCCTGGGTGTGTCCACGACCAGCGAGGAGGCTGGCGCATGAGCACGATCGCCGACCCGCGCGACATCATCATCGCCCCGGTGATCTCGGAGAAGAGCTACAGCGCTCTCGACCAGAACTGGTACACCTTCCTCGTCCGCCCGGACGCGAACAAGACTCAGATCAAGATCGCGATCCAGCAGATCTTCGATGTCCGCGTCCTGACGGTGAACACCGCGAACCGCGAGGGCAAGCGCAAGCGCACCCGCACGGGTGTCGGTCAGCGCAAGTCGACCAAGCGCGCGATGGTCAAGCTGGCTGACGGTGACCGCATCGAGGCCTTCGGCGGCCCGGTCAGCTAAGGGGTTTCATTCATGCCTATTCGTAAGTACAAGCCGACCACGCCGGGCCGCCGCGGCTCCAGCGTCGCCGACTTCGCCGAGATCACCCGGTCAACGCCGGAGAAGTCCCTGGTGGTACCGCTGCCCAAGAAGGGCGGCCGCAACGTCCATGGCCGCATCACCACGCGGCACCAGGGCGGCGGCCACAAGCGGCAGTACCGGCTGATCGACTTCCGGCGGGTGGACAAGGACGGCGTGCCGGCCAAGGTCGCGCACATCGAGTACGACCCGAACCGCACCGCCCGCATCGCGCTGCTGCACTACGCCGACGGCGAGAAGCGCTACATCGTCGCGCCGAAGGACCTGAGGCAGGGCGACCAGGTCGAGTCCGGGCCGGGTGCGGACATCAAGCCGGGCAACAACCTGCCCCTTCGCAACATCCCGGTCGGTACGACGGTCCACGGCGTGGAGCTTCGTCCCGGCGGTGGCGCCAAGCTGGCCCGTTCCGCCGGTGTCGGCATCCAGCTGCTCGGTCGCGAGGGCGCGTACGCCACGCTGCGTATGCCCTCCGGCGAGATCCGTCGCGTCGACGTGCGCTGCCGCGCCACGGTCGGCGAGATCGGCAACGCCGACCAGTCGAACATCAACTGGGGCAAGGCCGGCCGCATGCGGTGGAAGGGCAAGCGCCCGTCCGTCCGTGGTGTCGCCATGAACCCGATCGACCACCCGCACGGTGGTGGTGAGGGCAAGACCTCGGGTGGTCGCCACCCGGTGAACCCCGCGGGTAAGCCCGAGGGCCGCACCCGTCGCAAGGGCCAGCCGAGCGACCGGATGATCGTCCGCCGCCGTTACGCCACCCGCAAGCGCGGGTAACAGGAGTCGAAGAAAATGCCTCGCAGCGTGAAGAAGGGTCCGTTCGTCGACGACCACCTGCTCAAGAAGGTGGAAGTCCAGAACGAGAAGAACTCGAAGAACGTCATCAAGACCTGGTCGCGACGCTCGACGATCATTCCCGACATGCTCGGGCACACGATCGCCGTGCACGACGGGCGCAAGCACGTCCCGGTGTTCATCACCGAGGCCATGGTCGGCCACAAGCTCGGCGAGTTCGCGCTGACCCGTACGTTCAAGGGTCACGAGAAGGACGACCGCAAGAGCCGTCGTCGCTAGCAGATACACGGATTAGAGGATCAAGGAGCTACAGCGATGCCAGTCAAGGGCGACGCACCGGCGCTTCCGGGCGCACGGGCGATTGCGCGCCACGTGCGCATCTCGCCGAGCAAGGCGCGCCGGGTGGTCAACCTCGTCCGCGGTCTGCCCGCGAAGGAGGCGCTGACCGTGCTGCAGTTCGCGCCGCAGGCCGCGAGTGAGCAGGTCTACAAGGTGCTCGCGAGCGCGGTGGCGAACGCGGAGAACAACGAGCGGCTCGACCCCGACTCGCTTCTCGTCAGTGAGGCGTACGTCGACGAGGGTCCGACCCTCAAGCGGTTCCGACCGCGCGCACAGGGCCGGGCGTACCGGATCCGCAAGCGCACCTGTCACATCACCATCGCGGTGGAAGCGGTCCAGGTGACCGCCCCGGCCCGCAAGGCCGCCGCGAAGAAGGCCGCGCCGGCCAAGAAGGCAGCGCCCGCAAAGGCGGCGCCGGCGACCGAGTCGGCCGAGTCCCCGAGCACGGAGGGTGCCGAGTAATGGGTCAGAAGGTTCACCCCACGGGGTTCCGCCTCGGCATTTCCACCGACTGGAAGTCCCGCTGGTTCGCGGACAAGCTCTACAAGGACTACATCGGCGAGGACGTCAAGATCCGCCGGATGATGTCCAAGGGCCTCGAGCGTGCCGGCATCTCCAAGGTCGACATCGAGCGCACCCGGGACCGG
>JBKOVW010000398.1:0-4970 GCA_046724095.1 Actinomycetota bacterium
GAGATCGAATCCGTGCGCGACTCGGTCCGGATCAACACTCGAGGATTCCACCTCTTCGCGAAGGCGTACGAGCCCGGCAAGTCGGCGGCCGAGGTGCTCGCGCCGGCCGAGGAGTACTTCGTCGACGAGGGCTGCGGGCGCCTGACCATGAACATGGTGCTCGTCGGGGCCGAGTTCGCGATCGCGCGCAGCGACACCGTGCTCGGCGACTTCTGCATCCCGTCGCTCGAGATCGCCGGGCCGGGCGGCCACTGGGTCGAGGTCTCCCGTGCGCTCGGCACTGCGAATGCCGAGGTCGCGCGCATGCTGGAGGCGTACGAGGAGTACTTCGAGGCGGCGAAGTCGGCGTTGCGTCCGGGCGCAACCGCGCACGACGCCCATCGCGCCGTGGCGAAGGGCTTCACCGATCGCGGCTACCACCTCGGGCACGTCACCGGCCACTCGATCGGCATGACCATGATCGAGCACCCGAAGATCGGCGAAGGGATCGAGACGGAGCTGAAAGAGAACATGGTCTTCTCCATGCACCCGCACGTGATCGCCGAGAACGGCCGCGACTGCCTCTACATGCAAGACACGTGGCTCGTAGGCGCGCGCGGCGGCGAACCGCTGGCCGGCCTTCCGATGAAGCTGTACTAGGCGACTTCGGCGTGGATGCGGCCGCTCGACTCCCGGAGCCGCCCGCCGTCGCGGCCTGCGCGCACCGCCATGATCTCGGCGAGCATCGACACGGCCGTTTCGGCCGGCGTGTGCGCACCGATGTCCAGGCCGGCGGGGCCGCTGATGCGCTCGAGCTCGGCCTCGTCGACGCCGGCTTCGAGCAGGCGCTCCCGCCGCCGTTCCTGATTACGCCTCGAGCCGAGCGCGCCGATGTAGTACGCCTCCGTCGCGAGCGCTCCGGTGAGGAGCGGGAGGTCGAACTTGTCGTCGTGCGTGAGAACGACGATCGCGGTGGTGTGATCTGGGGCGACCTGGGCGAGCGCCTCCTCAGGCCAGGCCACGATGATCTCGTCGGCGCTCGGCAGCCGTTCTTTCGTCGCAAACCGCGCGCGTGCGTCGGCGACGATCGTCCGCCAGCCGAGAGCTTTCGCCGTCGCGCAGAGCGCGTCCGCAGTATCGACCGCGCCGTACACGAAGAGGCACGGCGGCGGCCCGAAGACGTCGGCGAACACTCGGTGGCCGTGCAGCTCGACCACCTTGCTGTGGCCGGAGCGGATCAGCTCGTCTGCAACATCGTTGTCGCCGTCCGGCACCAGTTGTTCGGAGGCGTCGTCGAGATCGACGAAGCAGACGGCGCGCCTCTCGTTTCGCGCGACGTCGGCCAACTCGCCCATGAGCTTCGGGTCAGGCTCGTCGATCCAGACGTCGATCTCGCCGCCGCAGGGCAGGCCGACGCTCAGCGCGAGGTCGTCGGAGATCCCGAACGTGAGCAGCTGCGGGTCGCCGCCGGCCAGCACTTCGCGCGCGGCCTCGACGACCTCGCTCTCGACGCAGCCGCCGGAGACCGAGCCGGCGAGCTCGCCCGTCTCGGACACGATCAGCTTCGAGCCGACGGGCCGCGGCGCCGAGCGCCTGGTGGCGACCACGCGCGCCATTGCGATGCGGTCACCGCGGGAGCGCCAGCGATCGAGCTCCGGGAGGATCTCCCTCACGGACGAATCGTAGCCCGGGGCCTAAGGGCTCAGTTCAGTGGCAGCGACAGATTGTCTCGCCCATGGAGCTGCGCTCGAGCTTGAGCCCGCAGCGCCCGCAGAGCGGGGGAGCGATCTGAGCCCGCACGAGCAGCGCCCGCATCAGGGCGGCCCACAGAACCATGTACGGGACGAGGAGCTGGCTGCTCATACGGCTCGTATCGGCGTTGCCTCAGCCTGGGTTTAGCGCATAGATAGAATTGGGGACGTGGGCTGGCTGATGATCGCCCTCCTCGCGTGCGCAGTTGCGGCTGTGATCGGAGCCGAATGGCCCCGATTGTCAGGCCGCTACGGAAACGAGGCGCGCCGGCGGCGGGACCGGAACAAGCGCAAGAGCCAGCTGACCCTGCTCCGGACGGAGACGGACGACTTCCGGGCGAGCGTCGAGCGCGATCTCGACAACCTGCCGACGATCGAAGAGTCGGACCGCAAGCACTAGCCGTCTACGGGACGTTGAAGGCGCGCTGCAGCTTGCGCGTGTTCGGGAGGATCCCGCGGACGTTCTCGTTGTTCTTGGCCTCCTGGTAGTCGGCTGCCGTGAGCGCCAGTGTGTGGCGTCCGCGGCCGATTCCGTTCAGCGACACCCGGACGAGTCCGGAGCCGTACGACAGCGGGTGCTCCTCGCCGTCGATGCGTGCGACGAGCGAGCTCGGGTCGACACCCGAGCCGCCGTCCGTGACGCGAAGCACGAGCGCCCTGCCGCGGACGCCGAGCACGCCCACCGACGGTGGCGTGGTGTCCCCTTCCCACAGCCGGAAGCTGAACCGCCCGGCGTGCCCGCGCGCGGGCGTGTCGAAGACGATGTCGAAGATCCCTGGCGCCGGTTGCAGCACGCCCGCGATCAAGCGATGCTGCCCCTCTGACGCCCGGTAGGGATTGGCGTCGTACGGAAGCGCGGTGAGACCGGCGAGGCGGTTTTCGTCGGCCGAGCGGACGATGCGCGGCTCGACCACGACGCCGCGGTTCTTCGAGACGACGGCAACGCCGAAGTTCGCGAAGCGCTTGCGGATGTGCACGCGGTAGACGAGCTCGCGGCCGGGAAGCAGGACGGGGAATGCGGACTGGCCGGGCGGCAGCTCGGGATAGCGGTAGGCCGACACGCGTGCGACGCCGCGGGATGTGTCACCGGTGTACGTGCCCGGCCGAGAGAGCGGGATCTGGCGCTCGCGCTGCAGCTGCGGCCGCTCGACACGGAACCAGAACGGGACCCGCCGCGTGTCCGTCCCGTGGGTGAGCACGACGAAGCCGCTGACATCCTGCTGCGGAAGTCGGCCGGTCGTGATGCGCACACGCAGCGAACCCGGAACCGTCGCTTGCGCCGGCGTCGTCACGGCACCGGCGCCGTTGGTCACGCTGACGTTCCAGGTGCCGGCGCCTCCGCCCGCATCGGCGAGCGTCAGCGTTCGCGAGACCGTCGTCCCCGGACGGCGCAGGCCGAACGACAGCGCGGTCGGGCTCGTGAACAGCAGCGGTCGATCGGCGCGGGGGAGGTCGATGCGGCCGCCGCCTTCCTTCAGCGGGCTGACCTCGTGCGTGACGAGCACTGGGGCGCCCGTGGTCATCAGCGCGGACTTGATCTGCGCGGGCGACCAGGTCGGATGGCGCTCTTGCAGCAACGCTGCCGCTCCGGCGACATGCGGCGCCGCCATGCTCGTGCCGCTGAGAGTCGCGTAGCGGCCGCCGGGCACCGATGACGCGACCTCGTCGCCCGGGGCGGTGACGTCCGGCTTGAGGCTGAGCGAGTACGGCGTGGGGCCGAGCGAGGAGAAGTCCGACGCCGTGTCGGTCTCGACGCTGCCGTGGCCACCCGTCGAAGACGCGGCCGCGATCGCCTTCGACGCGCTGCCCGGCGAGTCGATCGAACCGGGGCCGAGATCGCCGGAGTTCCCGGCTGCGACGGTCGAGACGACGCCGGCGTCGGCCGCTGCGTTGAGTGCGCGCGCAAGGATGTCCCGCGTCGGCTCGATGTCGGTCTCGCCCAGCGACAGGTTGATCACGTCCATGCCGTCGCGCACGGCGGCCTCGACCGCCGCGGCGAGCTCGGGTGAGTTGCCGTTGAGCCCGAACTGGCTCGGATTGCCCATCGCCTTGTAGTTGCCGAGATACGCGCGCGGCGCGATGCCCGAGAGGTGGATGCCGGTTCGCGTGACCGTGCCGTCGTCACCGGCGGCGATGCCGGCAACGTGCGTGCCGTGCTCGGACGCGCCCTGGTCGAACGGCAGCTTGGCCGGCGCGTACGTCGTACCGGGCGGCGCGAACGCGCGCGCGACGATCACCTTCGGCGTCGTGTACGCGGTCTGTCCCTTCGGGAACCCTGCCGGATAGCTGTAGCCCGCCGGGTTGAAGAACGGATGCGTCTGGTCGATCCCGTCGTCGATGATCCCGATCTTCATCCCCTCGCCGGCAGTCGCGAGCGTGGGGCCCCAGACGGACGGCGCGCCGATCAGCTGCGGCGTGCGGTCGAGGAGCTCGTGGTAGGCGTAGGTCGGCCACACGCGGGCGACGCCGGGCACCTGCATCAGCCGGTCGAGGCGATTCTGGGGCACGACCACCGAAAAGCCGTTGAGGACGACACCGTATTGCCAGCGCGTACGGGCCACCGGAATCGCTGCGCGGATCCGGTCGGCGACGAGACGCTGCGTCGTCGCCAGCCGGGCGAGGTACGTGCGGCTCGCCGCCGCGGTGAGCAGCAGCCGACGCGGTCGGACGAAGGACGAGTACGTGAGCGTGCGCTGCCGCACGAACGCCTGGGCGAGCGGCGGCGCCTTCAGGGTCACGACGACCTCGACGTTGCGGCTGGAAGCCAGCGCCGGTGGTGCGAGGGCGAGTGCGAGCCCGGCCGCAAGGATGACGAGACCCCGCTTCAGGTACTGAATGGTACGGACCGTCTTCTCATGACGCTCGAGGAAGTCATCGCTCGCCTCGACGAGTTCTCGGCCGAGCACGTGATCTACGCCGAGGCGCCGGAGCCGTCAGCGCGCGCGGTCGTCGCGGAGGACGGGGCGGGCGGGGACCTCCCGTACCTGTTGGAGGTCGCGCTCGCCCGCGAGGCGATCAATGTCTGGAGCCAGTGGCGGCCGGGAGTGTCGCCGACGCTCGCTGAGAAGGTCGCCGCGGTCACCCATTACGCGGTTCACGACGCGTGGCTGCCGGTGGAATGAGGCCCGTTGGGCGCCGCTACACTGGGCGTCCGCGCGGATGTGGCGGAATTGGTAGACGCGCACGGTTCAGGTCCGTGTGGGGGAAACCCCGTGGAGGTTCAAGTCCTCTCATCCGCAT
>JBKOVW010000293.1:0-3307 GCA_046724095.1 Actinomycetota bacterium
GTACGGAACCCGATGAGGCCGCGGGCGGGCACCAGCCACTCCATGCGCACCCAGCCGGTGCCGTGGTTGACCAACTGCTCCATGCGGCCCTTGCGGGTGGCCAGCAGGGCGGTGATGGCGCCCATGAACTCGTCGGGCGCGTCGATGGTGAGCCGCTCGACCGGCTCGTACACCTTGCCATCGATCGTGCGGGTCACCACCTGGGGCTTGCCGACCGTGAGCTCGTAGTTCTCCCGGCGCATCTGTTCGACCAGGATGGCGAGCGCCAGCTCGCCGCGGCCCTGCACCTCCCACGCGTCGGGCCGCTCGGTGGGCAGCACGCGCAACGACACGTTGCCGACGAGTTCCTTGTCGAGGCGATCCTTGACCATGCGTGCGGTGACCTTGGCGCCCTTGACCCGGCCGACCATCGGAGACGTGTTGGTGCCGAGCGTCATCGAGATGGCCGGCTCGTCGACCGTGATCAGCGGTAGTGGGATCGGGTTGTCGGCGTCCGCGAGCGTCTCGCCGATCATGATCTCGGGGATGCCGGCCACGGCCATGATGTCGCCGGGTCCGGCCTGCTCGGACGGTTTGCGCTCCAGGCCTTCGGTCATCAGCAGTTCGGAGATGCGCACCTTCTCCACCGTGCCGTCGGTGCGGCACCACGCCACGGTCTGGCCCTTGCGGATCGTGCCCTCGTGGACCCGGCACAGTGCGAGCCGGCCCAGGAACGGCGACGCGTCCAGGTTGGTGACGTGTGCCTGCAGCGGGGCGCCCTCGGTGTACGTCGGTGCCGGGATGGTGGCCAGCAGCGTCTCGAACAGTGGATCGAGGTTGTCGCTGTCCTTCGGGACCGTGCCGTCGGCGGGCTGGGTGAGCGAAGCGACGCCGTCGCGGGCGCACGCGTAGATGATCGGGAAGTCGATCTGCTCCTCGTCCGCGTCCAGGTCGAGGAACAGCTCGTACGTATCGTCCACGACCTCCTTGATCCGGGCGTCGGGCCGGTCCACCTTGTTGATCACCAGGATGATCGGCAACCGGGCCTTGAGGGCTTTCCGCAGCACGAACCGGGTCTGCGGCAGCGGGCCCTCGCTGGCGTCGACGAGCAGCAACACGCCGTCGACCATGGTGAGTCCCCGCTCGACCTCGCCGCCGAAGTCCGCGTGGCCGGGGGTGTCGATGATGTTGATGATGACGGGCTCGCCGCCGGCGGGGCGGTAGCTGATCGCGGTGTTCTTGGCGAGGATGGTGATGCCCTTTTCCCGCTCCAGGTCCATCGAGTCCATCACACGGTCGCCCATCTCGGCGCGCGCGTGGGACTGTCCGCCCTGCCGGAGCATGGCGTCGACCAGCGTGGTCTTTCCGTGGTCGACGTGAGCGATGATGGCGACATTGCGGAGGTCGGTGCGGGTCTGCATGTCTCCATTGTCCCCGGCCCCGGTTGGCGCGTCCGCCGGGGCCGTAACCGCTCCCGGACGTCGCGTCGTTTGTCCGTTTCGTAGAGCAGCGTCGGCGGGCTGGCCGCTGCTAGCGTTTGATGAGCTCCTGCTCCTGCGACCGGTTCTGATCGGCCGCCAGCCCGATCCCGGGTGGTCTGCGCGCCGGGCTACACTGGTGGGGGAACCTGGGACCGAAGCCGCCGTTTTGACCCTGTTGAACGCGCGGCTGTAAGGTCTCGGGATTGTTGTGCGTTCAGACGCTGGCGAGGCTCCTGTTTATCGGCCCGCGCAGCAAACACCAAGGGAGCCCTGAAGCAATGCCGCCCAAGAAGAAGACCCATGAGGTAACCCTCGCGCTTGAGGCGGGTAACGCCGCGATGGTCGACCTCGGCAAGATGCTTGGTCCGACCGGGGCCAACATGCGGGCCGTGAAGGTCGAGTACGACGAGGCAACGGCCAAGCAGCGTGGCGAGATCATCCCGGTCGTCGTCACCGTCTTCGAGGACCGCAGCCACAAGCTCACCTACAAGACGCCGCCGACCAGCTTCCTCATCCGCAGGGCGCTGGGAATCCAGTCAGGCGCGTCGAACCCGCTGACCCAGACAGTGGGCACGCTGACCGCCGAGCAGATCCGGACGATCGCCGAGCGCAAGCTCCCCGACCTCAACGCCAACGACGTGGACGCGGCGGTCAAGATCGTCGCCGGCACCGCCCGCTCGATGGGCGTCAAGGTAGCCGAGTAAGTCACCGCGTCACCATCGCGAAAGCGCAGGCAATAATGTGCGGCCTGCGCTTTCGCCGTCTCCGGCGCGGCCGGGTCAGGTCGGCGCGGTGTCCTCGCCGATCACCGTGTCGATGAGGCCATAGTCGCGGGCCTCCTGCGCCGACAGGCTGCGGCCCGCGGACAGGTCGTCCTCGACCCGGCTGCGCGGCTGCCCGGTCACCGCGACCAGGCGCAGGATGACCTCCTCCAGCTCGCGCAGATGCTGCCCGGCCGCCGCCGCCACCTCGTCGGCCGTACCGGTGACGCCCGCGGCGCGCGGCTCGGCCAGCTTGAACCGGGCATGCTTGTACGCCGCCCGTTGCGCGGCCGCCGTGAGTACCACCAGCACGGCCCCGCCTGCCTCGGCGGTGACCACCGCATGCACCGGCGCCGCCATCGAGTCGATCACGTCGATGACTGCCAGCGCCGCGCCGAGTTCCCCGCCCGAGCTGGCCACGTGCAGCTGAACCGGCGCCGGCCCGGCCGCGTCCAGCGTCAGCAGCGCCGCGGCGATGCCGGTAGCGGCCTGCTGGCTGAGCGGACCGCGGACCATGACGATCCGCTGGTCGAAGAGGCGCTCCTCAAGCCAGCCCGGCAGGCTGGGCCCGCCGCCCGGTATCGGCGGCTGCCACGGGTCGGGTGAGCGCTCCGGGGACGGCTGCCAGCGCATCGGGTCGTGTCGCAGATCCACCGATACCTCCGCGTCTCGAGGGGTCCCGCCAGTCTAGGTTCGCCACCTCCCGCCGACGGATCCCTTCAGCTGAGGGCGGACAGCGGCCCGGCGTGCTTGCATGGGCGGTGAGGTGACCTGCTTCACGCGAGGAGACGTGATGTCCGAGACGCTGCAGCTCGACCCGGCCAAGACCGCGGTCCTGCTCATCGAATACCAGAACGAGTTCACGTCCGAGGGCGGCGTCCTGCATGGTGCCGTATCCGGGGTGATGGACAAGACCGGGATGCTGCCGAAGACGGTGGCCCTGGTCAAAGCGGCCCGCGCCGCCGGCGTGACCATCATGCACGCGCCGATCACGTTCGCCCCGGGCTACAGCGAACTCAGCCGGCACCCGTACGGAATCTTGAAGGGTGTGGTGGACGGGAACGCCTTCGTCAAGGGAACCTGGGG
>JBKOVW010000364.1:0-7474 GCA_046724095.1 Actinomycetota bacterium
TCCACGCGCGGGTCGGTGATCATGGATGCCCCTTCCAGTGATGCTGTCGAGTGCCTGGGTCGCGAGCACCAAGCCAGGGGCCGCACTCGCTGGCAGGCAAGGCTGGCAGCCTTGTCAAGAGCGAGGGTGGACCCTGGCGCCGCGTGATCGCGGGCGAGGTGCCGACAAGCATTGCTGGGAGGGGCATCAGACTCTTCCGAAGAGGACGCAGCCGTTGTGTCCCCCTAGGCCCATCGCGTTGGAGAGCGCGACGTCGATGCGAGCCTCCCGCGCCTCGTTCGGCACGTAGTCGAGGTCACACGCTGGATCCGGATGTCGGTAGTTGATCGTCGGCGGCAAGGTGCCCTCGTGGATCGCGAGGACGCACATCATCCCCTCGATCGCTCCGGCCGCGCCGAAGGTGTGGCCCATGACGGACTTCGTCGACGACACGGCCAGCTTGTATGCGTGCTCGCCGAAGACGTCCTTGATCGCCTTCGTCTCGGCGAGGTCGCCGAGCGGAGTCGACGTCCCGTGCGCGTTGATGTAGCCCACGCGCTCGGGGTCGACGTTCGAGCGACGCAGCGCGTTCCGCATCATGTCCGCGACGCCGGTCGCTTCCGGCTCCGGCTGAGCCATGTGGTGCGCGTCGTTCGAGCCGCCGTAGCCGAGCACCTCCGCGTAGACGCGCGCGCCTCGCTGCTGAGCGGCGTCGAGGTCTTCGAGCACGAGGACGCAGGCGCCCTCCCCCATGACGAAGCCGGCACGCGTCGCGTCGAACGGTCGTGACGCGCGAGTCGGGTCCTCCTCCTCGACCGCGAGACCGCGCATCGCCGTGAAGCCGGCGAGGATCAGCGGGTGCATGCACGCTTCCGCGCCGCCGGCAAGGACCGCGTCGGCGTCGCCGCGCTTGATGATCTCCGCGGCCTCGCCGATCGCATGCGAGCCGGTCGCGCACGCGGACACGACCGCGTAGTTCAGTCCCTTGATGCCGAGCGAGATCGCGAGCTGGCCGCTCGCCGAGTCGACCAGCACATTTGGGAGGAAGTTGGGCGAGACGCGGGCGGGACCGCGCTCACGCAGGATCTCGTCCTGCTCGAGGATGCCGCTCACGCCGCCGATCGCGGATCCGAAGACGATGCCGACACGTGCCGGGTCGAAGCCGTCGAGGCCGGCGTCGTCCATCGCCTCGCTGGCAGCGCCGAGCGCGAGCAGGACGTTCCGCTCGAGCTTGCGCACCTCCTTCGGTGATGCAACCTGAGTCGCGTCGAAGTCCTTCACCTCGGCGGCGACCCGGACGGGCAGCCCGTCGACGTCGAAAGAGCGGATCCAGTCGATCCCGCTCCGGCCGGCGACCGCCGCCTCCCACGTGGCAGGGGCGTCGGTGCCGATCGGGGTGACGGCGCCCAGGCCGGTGACTGCAACGCGCTTCATTGAGAGAAGGTTACGAATCGGGAGATTTGGGCAGACAAATCAACAGTTCCTAGCCAAGGGCCAAGTCCTCGCCCTTCTGAAGCATTGGAGGTGCGACATGACGGTGGCCTCGACAGCCTTCGACCGCCAACCGAGGCTCGTCTTCTTCCACTCGACACTGTCGGGGCATTGTCGGCGGGTCGAGGGGTTCCTTGCGCAGGTACTGCAACGGCGCCGCAACCACGGCACTTTCCGCGTCGTTCGCGTCGCGGAGGAAGAGCGTCCCGATCTGCTCGAGCACTTCAAGATCGAAACGGTGCCGACGCTGATCGTCGTGGAGGGGCAGGCCGTCGCCGGCCGCCTCGAGCGCCCGCGCGGGTGCCGCGACATCGAGGGCTTCCTCGCCCCCTGGCTGAACTAGCGGTGCGCGTAGACATGTCCCGGGCCTGTCCCGGGACATGTCTCAAACGCTGACGCCTTCTTCCTGGAGCGAGAGCTCGGCGAACGTGTCCCAGTGCGCCTCGATCAGCTTCGCCATCGCCGCCTCTTCGGCGATGATCTCGGTCGCGGCCTGCGCCGTCTCGTCGTCGCCGGCTTTTTGCGCGACTCGGCGCAGCAGCTCGTAGCTCGCGATCTCCAGGTGCTCCGTCGCGTAGCCGTCGCGTGCGTTGCGCCCGGCCTTCTCGCCACGGAGGAAGTCCAGCGGCATCTTCGCGAGCGCGCCGAGGACGCCGCCGATCTGCCTCGTGGCCGACGGCGACGCGCCGTGTGCCTCGAGCCGCTGCGCCATGCGGTCGGCGTGCTGCTGCGTCTGCAGCTTGTGGTGCTCGAGCGCGTCGAGGATCTCCGGGTCGTCGGTTGTCGAGATCATCCCGTCGAGCATGCGCAGCACGTTTTGCTCCATCGCGTGCGCCTCGTCGATGTGCTTCACCAGCTGCGCCTTCAGTTGATCCACGGGAGCCAACCTCCTCAATCTGAATCGGCCGAGCTCACGGCCGAGCATCGTCGCGTGTCCGAGATAGCCGCCGTCCTGCGGCTCGAGCTTGTCGACGAGCATCGCGAACGGCGGGCGGTAATGGAGCTCGAGACCGCGCACTTCGAAGGGCATGCCCGGGAACCGCGGAAACTCGGTCGTGCCGCGGTTGCCGTGGATGCGCTTCACACAACCGTGCAGCGGCGGCAGCGCCCCGGAAAGGCGGTCGACCGCCCAGACCCCGTCGAGCTCGCTCACGCGCAGTAGGGTCCCCGGCGATGCCCGGACGAAACGTCCCGTTCCCGCCCATGGAGGCGCAGCTCGTCAAAGAGCTCCCCGCCACAAACGGCTGGCAGTTCGAGCCGAAGTGGGACGGGTTCCGCGGCGTGCTGGAGAACGACGGCGGCGAGCTGGCGCTCTGGTCCCGCAACGAACGGCCGCTGCTCCGCTACTTCCCGGAGCTCCGCCCGCTCGGCGACCTGCTGCCGCCCCACTCCGCGCTCGACGGCGAGATCGTGATCGCGCGCGACGGCGTGCTCGACTTCGACTCGATGCAGATGCGGCTCCATCCGGCCGAGTCGCGCGTCCGCAAGCTCTCGGCCGAGATCCCCGCGGAGCTCATCGTCTTCGACGTGTTGCTCTGGGACGGCAAGCCGATCCACAAGCAACCGCTCGAGGAGCGCCGCGCAGAGCTCGAGCGCATCGGCGACGGCTTCCGGCTTTCGCCGACGACGGCCGACACCGACGTCGCCGAGGGCTGGCTCTCGAGCTTCGAGGCCGCGGGCCTCGACGGCGTGATCGCCAAGAAGCTCGGGCTGCCGTACCTCCCGGGCTCACGCGACGGCGTGTTGAAGGTGAAGCCGTTCAAGACCGCGGACTGCGTCATCGTCGGCGTGCGCTGGAAGGAGAAGCCGACGCGCATCGCGACGCTGCTGCTCGGGCTGTACGGGGACGACGGCGAGATGGACTACGTCGGCTCGGCCGCCGTCGCGGCGAGCAAGCACGACCAGATCTTCGCCCGCGTCGAGCCGCTGCTGAAAGACGCGCCGGACCGCGGCTTCTCGGAGCCGAACCGCTGGGGCACCGGCGAACTGGCCGAGTCGGCCGTGCGACCGGAACTCGTGGCGGAGGTGCGCTACGACAAGGTGCAGGGCCATCGCTTCCGCCACGGCTCGCGCTTCCTGCGCTTCCGGGACGACAAGGATCCAAAAGACTGCACGTGGCTCGAGGTCAGGCCGCCGCGAAACGCAAACGACCCGACCTTCGAGTCACTGCTCAGCCGCGCCAGCGCATAAAGGCGAGCGCGCCCAGGTAGGACAGGCCCCCGAGCGCCGACAGCAGCCCGTACGGGTTGCCGTCGTGTCCCCGCGCAACCTCGATCATCCACAGCACGATCAGGGCGGAGATCAGGACCGTCCCTGTGAACGCAGTCGCATGGATGTCGATCGTCCGGAACCGCTCGTCGCGCCCGTCACCCCGAAGCGCACGCATGGTCTCGCTGCGCGCACCGGCGAACAGCACGAGCGCGCCGAAGGCGACGATCACACACGCCGCGTAGATGCCGCCGGCCGGATCTCCGCCGATCCAGAGCGCGACGAACATCGCGACACCCAACACGCCCGCGAACCCGGGCAGGAACCACTTGCTTCTACACATTGCCGTCCTCATAGAACATCTCCTCAACCGTTGTCTCGAAGTAGCGTGCGAGCGCGAGTGCGAGCGGAAGCGACGGCATGTAGCGCCCCTTCTCGATCGAGTTGATCGTCTGGCGCGAGACGGACATCGCCATGGCCAGGTCGCCCTGGGACAGACCCGCCGCCGTCCTTCGCTCTCTCACGTCGTTCTGCACGATGTCAAGCTAGCTTGACACCGTGAGTCATGTCAAGCCTGCTTTACACGTTCCAAACCGAGCTTCGAGAACAGCGGACGCAACGAGCGCTTGCGCTGCCACATCCCCTTCGTCGGGTCGCCGACCTCCGCGATCCGTTCGCGCATCGTCGTCACCGTGAAGGCGGCGGGATCGACGCCGGCTACCTCCTCCCACAGGAGCGGCGCCGACACGCGCGCGTCGGCGGTCGGCCGCACCGAGTACGCGCACGCGATCGTCTTGTCGCGCGAGTTCTGGCCGAAGTCGACGAAGACGCCGCGGCGCTCGGCGACGCGCCAGGTCGTCGTCGCGACCTCCTGGTCGCCGACGCGGCGCTCCACTTCCTCCGCCAGCGCCTTCGCGAAGCGGCGCACCTCCGGGAACGGCAGCTCGGGCTTGATCGGCGCCAGAACGTGGAGCCCGGTTGCGCCCGATGTCTTGGGGTACGACGCGAGCCCGAGCTCCTCCATCACCTCACGCACGACGAGAGCGATCTCGCGGACATACCGCCACTGCCCGTCGCGCGAGGGATCGAGGTCGATCAGCAGGTAATCGGGCTGCTCGATCTTCGGCACGCGGGAGTGCCACGTGTGCAGCTCGATGCACCCGAGGTTGATCACCCACTCGAGCGCGGCCTTGTTGTTGACGATCGCGAAGACGGTCGAGTGGCCGCTCGGAAACTGAACGAACTGCTCGCCGACGAAGTGCGGGTGGGACGGCACGCGCTTCTGATGGAAGAAATCGCCGTCGACGCCGTTCGGATAGCGCACCATGTGGAACGGGCGGCCGCGCAGATGCGGCAGCACGCAGTCGGCGACGTCGAGGTAGTACGCGACGAGATCGCCCTTCGTCAGACCGGGCTCCGGGAAGAAGAGCTTTTCGGGATTTGAGACGGCCATACGACTGGTAGTGTCGCTCCGTGCGGCGATCTCTCGCTCTGGTTCTCGTCCTCGCGCTCGCGGGCTGCGGCGGATCGTCGAGCAGCAGCTCCTCTTCGAGCGGCAACGGCTCGGCGAGCAGTTGCGCGAAGGCCGACCTCCCGCTCGTCAATGCCGGTCAGCTGACCGTGGGCACGGACAACCCGGCCTTCCCGCCGTGGTTCGGCGGCCCCGAGAAGTCGCCGTGGAAGGTGAGCGACCCGCGCTCCGGCCAGGGCTTTGAGTCCGCGGTCGCCTATGCAGTCGCGGACAAGCTGGGCTTCGCGAAGAACGAGGTCAAGTGGATCGTCGTCCCGTTCAACACCTCGTATGCGCCGGGGCCGAAAAAGTTCGACTTCGACATCAACGAGATCTCGTACACGCCCGCACGCGGGAAGGTCGTCGACTTCAGCGACTCGTATTACAACGTCAACCAGGCCGTCGTCGCGAAGAGAGCCACACCGATCGCGACGGCCCAGTCGACGGCCGACCTCCAGCGGTACAAGCTCGGGGCGCAGATCGGCACGACGAGCTACGAGTACATCAAGCAGTTCATCAAGCCCTCGAAGCAGCCGGCTGTCTTCGATACCAATGACGCTGCGGTCGCCGCCCTGAAAAATGGCCAGATCGACGGCCTCGTCGTCGACCTGCCGACCGCGTTCTACGTCACGGCGGCGCAGGTGCCGAACAGCAAGATCGTCGGGCAGTTCCCGACCGGTAATGCCGGCGAGCGTTTCGGCATGGTCTTCCAGAAGGGCAACAAGCTCGTCGGGTGCGTAAACCACGCGCTCAATCAACTGAAGGCCGACGGGACGCTGCAGAAGATTCAGGAGAAGTGGCTGGCGAAAGTCGGCGGCGCTCCGATCCTGCATTAGACGAGCGCCGCTCGAGAATCCTCGGCAGCCTGATGTCCGGCGCGGAGGGACGCCGCGGCGCCCTGATCGCGACCTTCAGCACGGTCGTCTTCTTCACGCTGCTCGCCGTCCTGATCACCCATGCGCCGGGCTGGCCCGAGGTGCGCAGGACATTCTTCGACTGGGGTCAGTTCAAGGACTCGCTGCCCGACATCGCACGGGCCTTCCTGCTCAACGTGAAGATCTTCTGCATCTCGGAGGCGTTCATCCTCGTCTTCGCGCTCCTGCTCGCAGTGATCCGCAGCCTTCCCGGCCCGGCCGCCTTGCCGCTGCGGCTGCTGGGAATCGCGTATGCGGACTTCTTCCGCGGCGTGCCGACGATCCTCGTGATCGCGATGCTCGGCTTCGGCGCGCCGGCACTGCAGCTGAAGGGCGTGCCGCTGTCGACGACGTTCTGGGGGATCGTCGCCCTCGTGCTCGTCTACACCGCGTACGTGTCCGAGGTCTACCGCGCGGGAATCGAGTCCGTCCATCCGAGCCAGGCCGCAGCGGCACGCTCGCTCGGTCTCACGCACTGGCAGTCGCTGCGTACCGTCGTGCTCCCCCAGGCGGTACGGCGGGTGATCCCGCCGCTGCTGAACGACTTCATCGGCCTGCAGAAGGACACCGCGCTCGTGGGCTTTCTGGGCTCGGTCGAGGCGTTCAAGCAGTCGCAGATCGACGCGGCGGCGACGTTCAACTACACGTCGTACGTCGCCGCGGCGCTGCTGTTCGTTGCGCTGACGGTCCCCCTGGCGCGCTTCACCGACTGGCTCGTCCTGCGCGACCGGCGTCGGCGACAGGCGGCGGGCACATGAGCGAGGCGCTGCTCGTCGAGGGGCTGCACAAGTCGTTCGGCGCCTTGGAGGTACTGCGCGGAGTCGAGCTCGCGGTAGCCGACCACGAGGTCGTCTGCCTGATCGGCGCGTCCGGCTCCGGCAAGTCGACGCTCCTACGCTGTGTAAACCTGCTCGAGCCGATCGACGCGGGACGCATCGTCGTCGAGGGCAGGGAGATCACCGCGCGCGGCGTCGACGTCAACCGCATCCGCCGGAACATCGGCATCGTCTTCCAGGCGTACAACCTCTTCCCGCACATGAGCGTCTTGAAGAACGTCACGCTCGCGCCGCGACTCGCGCTCGGCCTGTCGAAAGAAGACGCGTCCGCGCAGGCGGTGGCGCTGCTCGAGCGCTTCGGGCTCGCGGACAAGGCGCGAAACTATCCGGACTCGCTGTCGGGCGGCCAGCAGCAGCGTGTCGCGATCGTGCGCGCGCTGGCGATGCGCCCCGACCTGATGCTGCTCGACGAGGTGACGAGTGCGCTCGACCCGGAGCTGGTCGCGGAGGTGCTCGAGGTGATCCGCGAGCTCGCCGCCGGCGGGATGACAATGGTGATCGCGACGCACGAGATGAGCTTCGCGCGCGACATCGCC
>JBKOVW010000380.1:0-7587 GCA_046724095.1 Actinomycetota bacterium
GAGCTGGCCCGCAATCCCAGAGCGGTCAACGGTCTGCGGATCGGTGTGGGCGCCTTGAGCCATCGCGACGTGCTCGACCTCTACCACTCGCTGTGCACGCACGGCGCGCAACTGCCCATCGGCGTGCACGCCGACCTGCTCCGGGCCACGGTCCGCCCGCTGTCCCCTGCGGGCGTCGCCGCCTTCCGCCTCGGTCTCTGACGCCGCCCCATCACCGCTGGCGATCATCGCGCCTTGTGCCGCCAACCGCTTGTTCAAGATCGGCGGGAGAATGGCGGGATGAGCCTTACCCTTGGCACGCTCGCGGACCGGGCTCGTGCGCTGGTCGTCGACGGGCGGCGGGCGGTCCTCGGCATCACCGGCGCCCCCGCCGCCGGCAAGACCACGCTCGCCGAGGAACTGGTCGCGATGCTCGCGCCGGCGCCGCCTCGCGGGCTGACGGCCGGAGCATGGGTGGTCCACGTACCGATGGACGGCTTTCACCTGGCCGACGTCGAGCTCGAACGGCTCGGGCTGCGCGACCGCAAAGGCGCGCCGGACACGTTCGACGCGCTCGGCTACGCGAACCTGTTGCGCCGCCTGCGCGAGGACGTCGACGAGATGATCTACGCACCAGGGTTCGAGCGCACCATCGAGCAGCCCATCGCGGGCACGATCGGCGTGGCGCGCAGCGCTCGCCTGATCATCACGGAGGGAAACTACCTGCTGCTCGATGATCCCCGCTGGTCGAAGGTCCGGCCGATGCTCAGTGAGGTCTGGTACGCCGATCTCGACTCGTCCGAGCGGTGGCGCCGGCTGATCCGACGGCACGTCCGCTTCGGCAAGGACGACGCGGCGGCCGTGGCGTGGGCCACCGGCACGGACGAACGCAACGCGGCCGTCATCGCGGCGACCAAGGATGGGGCAGATTTGATCATCCCTGCCGACCTCCTCCGCGGCATCGGCACCCCGCAACCGTAGGCGAGCTAGTGGCATGCTTTCACGGTGACGGTCGGTGAGGCGGTGGAGACGCAGCCGCGGCGGCGTGCGCGGCGGGCGGTAATGTTCGGGCTGATCATCACGGCCATCCTGGCGCTGCTGTTCGGGGTGCCGTGGTGGACGCTGGACCTGGCCGGAAACCAATGGCCGCCGCCCGTCGCCGTGGCGGGGACGGTCCTGTTCGGGGTCGCGCTCCTCTCGTTCCCCGTGCTGATGGTGATCGGGCACGGACGCCGCCACCGGGACTGGGCCGCCCGCACCGGCGACACCGTGCTCGGCGTGATCTGGGTGCTGTTCGCGTGGGCCATCGTCGGCAACCTGCTGCGCCTGGTCCTCGCGGTGGCGGGAGTCGGCGATCCGACCCGCTCGCGGGTCGTCTCGGCGGTGGTCATCGCAGTCGCGGTCGTCCTGCTGGTCTGGGGGTACGCCGAGGCCATGCGCGTGTCCCGGGTCCGGCGCGTCGACGTGACGGTCCCGCGGCTCGGCCCAGGGCTCGACGGCGCCAAGGTGGTGCTGCTCACCGACACGCACTACGGGCCGATCGACCGGGAGCGCTGGTCGCGGCGGGTGGTGGAGGTGGTCAACTCGCTCGACGCCGACATCGTGGCGCACACCGGCGACATCGCCGATGGGGAGCCGTCCGAGCGCCGCGCGCAGGCCGCGCCGCTGGCCGAGGTCCGGGCCGCGCTGGCCCGGGTGTACGTGACGGGCAATCACGAGTACTTCAGCGGCGCGCAGCGTTGGGTCGAGCACATGGCCTCGCTCGGCTGGGAGGCCCTGCACAACCGTCATGTGCTGGTGTCGCGGGGTGCGGATCGGCTGGTCATCGCGGGCGTCGACGATCGTACGGCGGCCGGGTCGGGCGTGCCCGGACATCACGCCGATCACGCGGCCGCGCTCGAGGGCACCGATCCGGACCTGCCGGTGCTGCTGCTCGCGCATCAGCCGAGGCAGGTGGACGGCGCGGTCGCGCACGGCGTCGATCTGCAACTCTCCGGGCATACCCACGGCGGCCAGATGTGGCCGTTCCACTACCTCGTCCGCATCGACCAGCCGGTGCTGCACGGGCTGAGCCGGCACGGCGAACGCACCCAGCTCTACACGAGCCGGGGCACCGGCTTCTGGGGTCCGCCGTTCCGGATCTTCGCGCCCAGCGAGATCACGCTGATCACGCTGCACTCCGGCTGATCCGGTCGGCCGCGTCGAGCATCTGCCGGCCGACCGGCTGTACGTCGATGGACGTCAGCAGCAGGCCGGTCGAGACCCGTTCGACGACGCCCCACTCCCAGATCGCCGTGACGTCGGTGCCGGTCTGGGCTGCCAGCCAGCGGGCGCGGTCCCACGGGTCACCGTCCATCAGCTCGACCGGGTCTTCACGCATCATCACGCCCAGGTCGTACTCGGGCTCGGCCAGCAGGCCGTCGGGGTCGATCAGCGCGTAGCCGGTCCGCGGATCGTCGTCGATGCGCAGCGTGTTCCATTGGTGAATATCGCCGTGTACGAGCACGGCGCGCTCGTCGTCGTGAGCGGCGATCCGGCGCTCGGCGCAGGTTACCGCATACTCCACCGTGGACTCCGCGCACGGGCGGTCCAACTCGTGCCAGGTACGGGTGATGAACCCGGTCAGCCACCGGCCCTTGTCGGCGCCCGTGGGAAGGCCGCACCCGGGCGCCGGGCGCCACATCTGCTTCGCCAGCCACGTGAAGATCTTCAGGCGGTACTCCAGCGGGAAGTCGTATCCGGCGATCGAGGGGCCGAGACGCTGCAGCAGGAGGGCGTTGCGCGCGGCGTCGGCGCGGTACAGCTCCGCGCAACCACCGCCGTGCGCGAGCCGCAGGGCAGTGATCTCGTTCGCCGCGTTGTCGCCGGGACGCGGCACGATCAGCTTGAGTACCGCCGGTTCGCCGTCGGCGCGAGTCGCCTTCGCGACATAGGCCTCAGTGGCGTCGCCGAACGCGCCGCCGACCGTGATCGACCACTCCCGCTCCAGCTCGCCCACCAGCTCCGGCAGCCGCGCCAGCCAGCCGTCCGCACCGGCCACGAGAGCCTTCGCGCGGACCGCTTCCGGTACCTCGATGGCATTCGTCACGGACCGATGGTGCCCTAATTCTGTTGAGCGCAGGGGGCCGCCACTTCACGATGAAGGTTCCGCCCTTTCCCGCGCCCGTGAGGACTGTCGATGCGCCTGCTTCGCGACCTGTGGGCCACATCGCCGCGCCGCACGGCGCTCGTGGCCGTCCTCATCGTGCTCGGCTCGGCCGGGCAGGCGGGAGCGCTCGCGCTCGCCGGAGCGGTGCTGGTGGACCGTTCGATGCCGTTGTTCGTCCTGCTCGCGCTCGCGCTGGTGGCGTCGGTACTCACCGACGTCGTCGTCGGGCTGGTCGCGGCCGGCCTGACCGCCGACTGGGCCGCGGCGTGCCGCCGCGGGCTGAACCGGGTGGCCTTCGGACAGGACCTGCCGGCGCTGGAGAACACGCCGGTCGGCGAACTGCTCGACCGGATCGACAGCGATGTGTACGAGGTCGGCTCGCAGTTGCGCGGCGGCGGCGTCCGGATCGCCCAGTCGCTGGCGGTCGCCACGCTGTCGATCCTGACCGCGTTCGCGGTGTGGTGGCCGGCCGGTGTCGGCATGGTCATCGTCTCGGCGCTGCTCGCCTGGACCATGTACCAGCCGATCCAGCGCATCTCCCCAGCCCGGATCAGCGAGGAGGAGGCCTGGTCCGACCTGGCGGCCGTGATGGAGGAGTCGATCCACGGCCAGGACGACGTCCGGACCAGCCTGGCCGCGCCGTACGTGCGCAAGCTCTACGCCGAGCGGGCCAGGGTCGTGCTGGCCCGCGGCCGCCGGGTCTGGCGGATGTCGGCACGGATCACCATGAGCGCCGGCACCATCACCCGGACGCTGATCGCCGTGCTGGTCCTGGGCGGCGCGTGGGCCCTGATCACCGGGCGCATCGACGGTGCCCGGCTGACCGCGGTGTGGCTGCTCGCGCTCGGTTTCGGCGGCACGCTCGAGCACGTCACCCGGATGGTGCCTGAGCTGCAGAACGCGCTCGGCGCGTGGAGCCGGGTGCAGCTGCTGCGCGGCGTCCGGCAGGAGCCGACCGGGGGCGCGGCGCCGGTGGACGGCGATCTGGTCGTCCGCGATCTGACGTTCCGGTACGGCGAGTCGGAGTCCGGGCGGCCGCCGGCACTGCGCGATGTCACCCTGTCGTTCGCGCGCGGCAGGTCGTACGCGCTGATCGGCCGGACCGGCTCCGGCAAGTCCACGTTGGCCAAGGTGCTGACGCGGGCCGTGGACGTGCCACGCGGCACGGTGTTCCTGGCCGGCATGGACATCAACGACCTCGACGTCGAGGGCCTGCGGAGCTGGACCGCGATCGTCCCGCAGCGCACCGAGATCCTGGCCGGCACGCTGGCCGAGAACATCGCGCTGTTCGATCCGGACCTGCTGCCGCGGGCCGCGGCCGCGTTGCGCGAGCTGGGCCTGACCACCTGGGCGGCCAGCCTGCCGGACGGCATCGACACCCGGCTGGGGGAAGGCGGTCACAAGCTCTCGGCCGGTCAGGAGCAGCTCGTGGCGTTCGCCCGGATCCTGGTCCGCGACCCGCACGTGGTGATCCTCGACGAGGCCACCGCACGGATGGACCCGGTCACCGAGGCCTGGGTGCAACGCGCCACCGACCGGCTGCTGGCGGGGCGCATCGGCGTCATCGTGGCTCACCGGCTGTCGTCCGTGCAGCGCTGCGACGAGGTGATCGTGCTCTCCGACGGCGAGGTGCTGGAGGCGGGCCCGCTGCGCGAGTCGCGCCGGTTCGCCGAGCTACTGGCCACCAGCGCGGTCGCGGTGCCGGCGCTCGCGGGCGGCGGCGGGCTGCCGGCTGACGCCGGCCCCGAGGACTGGGAGCGCACCGACGGCCGGGCCGTGCTGACCGCCGACGCGCTGACCAACACGCTGCCCCGGGCCGAACCGCCGCCGCTGCCGGAGCCGCCGCCCGCGCGGACCATGCGGGAGATCGTCCGGCTGGCCACCAACGACCCACGGTACGGCGTGGGTGCGGTGCTGTTGTTCGTCGTCATCGTGCTGCTGGGCCTCGACGGAGCGGTCCTGCCGCTGCTGTGGTCGCATGTGGTCGATGGCGTCGGCAACCCGCTCTACCCGGCCATCGGCATCGCAGTCGGCCTGCTGGTGCCGATGCTGACCATGTACCACACCCACGTCTGGTTCCCGGAGTGGTGGGTGCGGCAGATGCTGCGGATCAGCCTGCGGCTGGTGCACGGCCAGATCGGCCCGCGCCGGGTCAGCAAGCACACGCCCGCGGAGGTCGTGGCGCAGGGCGGCGACACCGAACGGGTCGTCATGCTGGCCGACAACGTCTTCGACCTGGCCATGAGCCTCGTCATGATCGTCGCGATGACGCTGACGTCGCGGTCGGTCGTGCCGGCGCTGTTCTTCGTCGGGACGATGGTCACCTCGGGGCTCGCGGCCACGCTGTTCGGGCCCCGGCTGGAACGGGCCGCCCGCCGGACGGTGCTGGGCCGGGCCGCGTTCGCCACCGCGCTGGTGTCGTCGCTGTCCGCCGCCCGTACGGTCAAGCTGGCCGGCGCCACCGAGCCGGTGCTGGCGCACCTGGCCCGGCTGGACACGGTCCGCAGTGAGCGCCAGCGGCACGAGATCGTGATCCAGGTGTGGGCGCGGTCCACGCCGTCGGTCGCCAGCGGGCTGCTGCCGATCGCGGCCTGGGCGCTGTACCTGGCCGGGCACCTGTCGTCGGCCGCAACGCTGATCGCGGTCGCCACGCTGGGCGCCGCACGGTGGTTCGCGTGGACCGCCGCGTCGCTCGTGTCGCAGCTGCCGTCGGCCCGGGTCTGGACCCGGCGCACGGTCGCGATGACCGGCGCGGCCGAGTACTCGGCCGCAGTGCCCGGTGTGGATCTGTCGGCCGGCACCGCGCCGGCGCCGCCGACGGCGCCGCGCAACCCGCTGCGCCGCCTGGAGCTGCGGGGCTTCAGCGCGGTGCACGAGAACGGCACGGTCGGCGTCCAGGACGTCGACCTGACCGTCCAGCGTGGACAGCTGGTGCTCGTGGTCGGGCCGGTCGGCGCGGGCAAGTCGTCGCTGCTGCGCGCGCTCGCCGGGATTGTGCACCACACCGGCGAACTGCGGTGGAACGGCGTACTGGTGCAGGAGCCGGAGGTGTTCCTGCGGCCCAACCAGGTCGGGTACGTGGCACAGCTCCCGCGGGTGCTGTCCGGCACCGTGGCCGACAACATCCAGCTCGGTCACGCGGTCGACGCGGCCGGCGCGGTCACCACCGCGCAGCTGGACCACGACCTCAAGGCGGCCGGCGGTGGTTTGCAGCTGCTCATCGGGCACAAGGGCACCCGGCTGTCCGGTGGCCAGCTGCAGCGGCTGGCGCTGGCCCGCGCGCTCGCCCCGCGCACCGAGCTGCTGATCGCCGACGACGTGTCGTCCGCACTGGACGTCACGACCGAGCTGGAGCTGTGGCGGGCGCTGCGCGGACACGGCGTCACGGTGGTCGGATCCACGTCCAAGCGGGCGGCGCTGACCCAGGCCGACCACGTCGTGGTGTTGATCGGTGGCCGGGTCGAGGCGCAGGGCACCTGGCGCGAGCTCGAGGACCGCTGGGGCCACCTGGCCGGCTGAGGACGGGCCTCAGCCGGCCTGCGCCTCCAGCTGCTTGACGACGGTCGTGACCGTGTCGGACGGGATCGCGAAACCCACGCCGACACTGCCGCTGTCCTGCTCGCTGGCCGTGGCGATCGCGACGTTGATGCCGATCACCTTGCCGCTGGCGTCGACCAGGGCGCCGCCGGAGTTGCCCTCGTTGATGGCGGCGTCGGTCTGCAGCAGGCCGGTCAGCTGCTCCGAGCCGGTGTCCAGGCTGCGGTCCAGCGCCGAGACGATGCCGGAGGTGACCGTGCCGGACAAGCCGAGCGGGGCGCCGAACGCCAGCACGGTGTCGCCGACCGCCACACTCGCGGAGCTGCCGAACGTCGCCGGGGTGAGGCCGCCGACGCCGGTGGCCTGGACCAGGGCGAGGTCGTGCGTGGCGTCGGTGTCCACCACCTTGGCCGGAACGGTACGGCCGGAGGACAGCCGCACGCTCACCGTTCCCTGGGTGGCGACGACGTGGTTGTTGGTGAGGATCAGTCCGTCCGCCGTGAGGATCACGCCGGAGCCCAGCGACTCCGACTGCGTGCCGTCCACGATCACGGTCACGATGCTCGGCGCGACCTTGGCGGCCACGGCGGCGAGAGCGTTGCCGTCGGTGACGGTGGCCGAATTCAAGGCGGTGGTCGGCGCCTCGGTCAACGGCGGCGTCGTGGAGCGGTCGATCAGGTACCGGTCGGCGAGGACACCGCCCGCGGTGCCTCCGCCGGCCACCAGCGCCAGCACGGCGACGCCGCCGATCACCCGGCGCGGCCAGTGCCGGTCCCCGCGACCACCGGCCGGTGGCGTGTCCAGCGGTGGAACCGGGGGCGGCGTCGTGCCGGGACCGGTGCCGGAATCGAAGTCTGTGTCGGAGTACCGGGGCGGGCGGGTCAGCGTGTCGGTCATGCATCCACCTTTGCCCGCCATCTTGT
>JBKOVW010000123.1:0-4271 GCA_046724095.1 Actinomycetota bacterium
GCCCGACGGCTCGTCGGTTGTCGCCGAGTACCTGCCCGGCGGTTATGGCAACGCGGCGCACGTCCAGGCGGTCGATGCGCTCGAGGAGCGCTACCGCCCGTGGTTCGGCTCCGACGACATCCTCGGGATGGTCGGCACGGATCACATGCCATTCGTGCGCGATCTCCCCTCCGACGCGCAAGTCGGCACGCTCGCCGAGTACCTCGCGCACGTCGGCGCCGACGGCCTCACGACCTGGCGCGGCGAGATGCGCTCCGCGGCGCGTGCGAACCTGCTGCCGGGCGTCGTGTCGGCGCGGATCGACCTCAAGGCTGCGTGCTCGCGCGCCGAGCGCTGGCTCGAGCGGTACGCGGAACCGCTGCAGACGCTGTACGGCGACGACGACGCGGAGCCGTTCCTGCGCGAGGCGTGGAAGCGGATGTTCCAGAACGCCGCGCACGACTCGATCTGCGGCTGCTCCGCCGACGAGGTGTCGGCGCAGGTGCTCGTGCGCTACGCCGAGGCGGAGCAGATCGCCCGCGAGCTGACGCAGCGCGCCCTGCACCGGATCGCGGCTCAGGTCCCGCACGGCGCCACCGCCGTCGTCAATCCCTCGCCCCGGGAGCGCACCGATCTGCTCGAGCTCGAGGTCGTCGTGCCGGACGACTGGGAAGCGGTCGCGCTCGCGCTCCCCGACGGGACGCAGGTTCCGGCGCAGGAGCTGCGACGGCAGGCGCCGCTGCTCTGGGAGACGACGCTCGCCGGGGCCGAAGTCCCCGTCGCCGTCGCGCGCCGGCTGCACGGGCGCGAGTTCTTCGGCCGCTACGTGAACGGCTACCGCGTCGAGGGGACTCGCGCGGTGCTCGAGGTCGGCGACGAGCCCGACCCAGAGTGGCTCGACGTCGAGCAGCTGATGCAGGACCTCACCGTCGCGACCGCCGACGGCAAGTGGGAGCTGCGTGTCGTCACGCGCCCGAAGCGCACGGTCGTCGCGGCAGTCCCTGCTCCGCCACTCGGCTGGACGTCTGTCCAACCGGTACGTGTCTTAGGGACAGTCCCTAAGACATGTCCCGAGCCGGGGCCCCTGCCGCGGCTGGTGCGCGGGAAGGACTTCGGGGACTCGTACAACTACGCGCCGCCTGAGGACGACGAGCTCCTCGACACGCCGGTCGCGGAGCGGCGGGAGACGCTCGAGGACGGGCCGCTGCGCCGCGTCGACGTCGTGCACCGGACCTACGCTTGGGACGGTCTCGAGGTCGAGACGCAGACCCGGCTCGAGCAGCGCGCGCACGAGGCGTTCCTCCGAGTGAGGATCGAACTCGACAACCCGTGCGACGACCAGCGGGTGCGGGTGCACGTGCCGCTGCGCGAGCCCGCCGAGACGTCGCTGGCGGAAGGGCAGTTCGCGATCGTGCAGCGAGGCCGCGAGCCGGAAGGAGGCTACGGGGAGGTGGCGCTCGCGACCTACCCCGCGAGCGCGTTCGTTGCGGCCGGCGGCGTCACGGTGCTGCTCGAGCACGTCACCGAGTACGAGCTGCTCGACGACGAGCTCGCGCTGACCGTGCTCCGCTCGACCGGGCTGATCAGCCGTAACGACAACCGCTACCGGGAGGATCCGGCCGGGCCGTCGCTGCCGATTCCGGACGCGCAGCTGCACGGTCCGTGGACGTTCTCGTTCGCGTACCTGCCGAGCATCGACGACGTGCTCGAGAACGCGGAGGCCTTCCGGCTGCCGTTCCTGACGGCGCCAGGCCGGTCGCGCGGCGCCGACCTCACCGCGCGCGCGGGCCCCTCACTCGAGGGACACGGCGTCGCGCTGACGTCACTCCGGCCGGGCCGGACGCGGCTCGTGAATGAGAGCCCGCACGTCGTCGACGCGACATTCGCGGACAGAAAGCTGCGATTCGAGCCGTGGCAGATACAAACCACGACGCACGATTGACGTCACAGCATTCAATGCGGCTCGTTGTTCTCTGTCTGATCGCCTGGGTCGTGCTCGCAGTCGCGGCCCTGGCGTCCGGCGGGACGAACGGCAATCACCACGGTTCCCGCGGGACGCACGGGATCGTCGCGCGTTAGCGCTTGGTGACGACGTAGAAGTCGCTCGAGCCGATGAGCGGCCCGTACTTGTTCGCCTTGCGCTTGCCGATCCCGGGATAGACATACCAGCGGTAGTGGCCGCGGGCCAGCTTGCGGTTCTTCTTGTTCCACTTCCAGGCCTTCTTGAGCCGGTAGTGCGGCTTGAGCGGCCAGGCGCTCAGGACCTTCCGCCCGCTGACGTCGACTGACGCGACCTGGCGGAGGGTGTTGCCGACGCCGACGTACAGCTGCAGGTTGTAGTACGTCGCGCCGGCGACCGGCCGCCACGCCAGCAACGGCGGGTTCACCACGCTCGAGCCGCGTGCCGGTGAGTAGAGCTTCGCGCCGGGGACGATGCTGACCGTGTCGACGGCCTTGTTGCCGGCCTCGTCGAGGCCGGTGATCGTGTAGACGTACTTCACTTTGTTCTGCAGGCCGGTGTCCTCGAAGGACGAGGCGAGGCCCTTGAAGACCGTCGACGTCGCCGCACCGTCCTTGCCCGGCGCACGATCGACGTCGATCTCCTTCGTGTCGGCGGACGCCGTCCACGACAGCGTCGCGGTGCCGTCGTCCCAGTCGGTTCCGACGTTCGTGAGCGTCGGCGGTGTCGAGTCGTACTTGAACGCAGCGGACGTTCCGCCCGTCGAGTTTCCGGCGTTGTCGCGGCAGTTGCCGTTCACGGTCGTGCTCGTCGTGTCAGGCCCCGAGTACGTCACCGCGGTGCAGGCGGCGATGCCGGAGCCGCCGTCGGAGCCGTGGAACACGACCTGGACCGAATGGTTGTACCAACCGTTGCTGTCGGGCTGCCGGTCGAAGCTGATGCTGTCGATCGACGGCCCCGAGGAGTCGTAGTTGACCGAGACGCCTGCGGAGCCGGTGTTCCCCGCATTGTCGGTGCAGCTCCCGCCGCCCGACCCGGGAATCGTCCCTCCGGAGCAGGACGCGATGCCGGACAGGTTGTCGCTTCCGCTGGCGCCGAAGTCGACCGGATGGTTGTACCAATTGCCGGAGTCCGGCCCGCGCGAGAGCGAGATGCTGACGGACGGCGGCGTCGAGTCGTACCTGATCGGCCCGACGCTTGCCGGCGCGCTCGTGTTCCCGGCGTTGTCGGTGCATGTCCCGGAAAACGAAGCGCCCCCTGTATCCGGGCCGCCGTACCCAGCACTGCTGCAGCTCGCTATGCCGGACGTCGCATCGGTCCCGTTGAAGTTGATCCCAACCGGATGGTTGTACCAGCCGTTCGAATCGGGGCCGCGGTCAGGCGAAGCGCTGATGGACGGCGGCGTGGCGTCGCGCTTGATGGTGATCACTGGCGTGTTGTAGGTACCGCCTCCCTGGTATTGGATCTGACACTGGAAGTCCTGGCCCGTGGTGTCGGAGCTAACCGTGAACACACCGCAGCCGGGTGTCCCCCTGATGGTTGAATCGGGCGCCACGAAGAAGGCGACCGTCACGTCCGTCGTGTACCAGCCGCCCGAGCACCCGCCGCCGTTGCAAGACCACGTGACTGGGTCCGCGCTCGCGGCCGGCACGAACACGAGCATCGGCGCGCAGACCAGCGCGAGCGCCAGGAAGGAGCGCCAACCCCGGCTCACTGGAGCACCCGCACGGACAGAACGTGGAGCGACAACCCGCCGGCCGCCAACAGTGCGAACGCGAAGCCCGCGAGCCAGAGGTAGCGGCTGCGATCCCCGTCGTCGCCGCCCGTCGCGAGCAGGCTCGCCGAGACGACCAGGTTCGCAAACGGGTTAAACGTCACCTTGACGGGCTTCGGGGCGACCGGTTTCGCCGCGACGTGGTGACGCCGCTTGTGCACGACCTTGCGCGCGTGCGGCTTCGGGTGCGGGCGCGGAGCAACACGCCGCGTCTGCACGCGGTGGACCGGCACGACCGGTGCGGGTGCGGGTGCCGGTGCCGCGGCTGGAGGCGAATATGTCGGCCTGTGCACCACCGGCGCCGAGTGGACGGGCGCCGGGCTGCGCGGGTGCGAGGCCTTCGGCTTTGGTGCCAGTGCAGGCGGCTTGTACGGGTCCGGCGGCGGAGCGTCCGGCGTGGTCGAAGTCGGCGTCGTCGCCGGCGGCGGATCAGCTGCCAGCGCGAGCGGGCAGCAGCACAGGGCTGCCAGCACGATCGCCGTCGCGACGGCCGGCGCGCGCGCCTTGGACACGGGGAGGGCCGCCTCCCCAGATCCCCCTACTGCGTGCGCAGCGCCG
>JBKOVW010000391.1:0-14601 GCA_046724095.1 Actinomycetota bacterium
GTCACCCTGTTCTCGGGTCGCGGCAAGTCCTCCGTCGAGAGCCAGAAGTCGATCGCATGCTTCGCGATCTTCTCGAGTGACCAATGCGGGGCGAGCTTCGTCTCGAGCGGCTTCTCGCCGCGGAACATCGGCTCCTGCGACTTGCCGACCATCTGGATGTTTCCGAGCGGGTAGTCGTGCTCGTCGCTGCCGAAGTAGAAGTCGTTCAGCCCGAGCGTCTTCTGGAAGACGGTCGGGTTCTCCTCGCGCGAGAGCGCGAGGACTGCCTCGCTCGCGTGGAACATGTAGTTGCGTCCAACCTGGTCGGAGCCGTTCGCCAGCCCGTTCGGGTGCTTGTCGTTCGCCGAGCCGAGCAGCAGCTTCGCCGTGTTCGCCGCACCGCAGGCGACGACAACGACATCCGCGGCGAAGCGTTCGCTGTCGCCGTTGTGCGCGACGACGACCTCCGTGACCTCACTGCCGCCGGGGTTCGTCTCCAGCCTGACCGCCTGAGAGTTCGTGAGCAGGGTGACGTTCGAGTGCTCGAGCGCGGGTCTCACGCCGAGAGTTTCCGCGTCCGACTTCGCATGCACCGGGCAGGGGAACCCGTCGCAGTTCATGCAGCGCACACACAGGCTGTACGGCATGTTCTGCTCGTTGAGCCTGATCCCGTTCGGCGAGTGGAACGGGCGGAGTCCCTCGGCGGCGAGGTCGTCGGCGAGCTGCTGGATCCGAGGCTCGTGGGAGATCGCCGGGTACGGATACGGCGCGCTTGCCGGCGGCTCGGTCGGATCCTCGCCGCGCGCGCCGTGCACCTCGTACAGCTGCTCGGCCTGCGTGTAGTACGGCTCGAGCTCGTCGTAGGAGATCGGCCACGCCGGCGATACGCCGTCGTGGTGGCGCAGCTCGCCGAAGTCCTCCTTGCGGAGCCGGTAGAGCGCCGCGCCGTACAGCTTCGTCGCGCCGCCGACGAAGTAGTGCACCTGCGGCTGGAACGGCTTTCCCTTGCCGTCGTACCAGGTGTCCGGCGACACGTACTTGTTGTCGACGAAGACGTCTTGAGCGAGCCAGTTCGCCGGCTCGCGCGGAAGCCAGTCACCGCGCTCGAGCAGGAGAATGCGCTTGCCCGACGGCGCAAGGTGGCGGGCAAGCGTCCCGCCCCCCGCGCCCGTTCCGATGATGATCACGTCATATGCGTCCATGTGACCTCCTCATGAGAGCGCTCATGCGCCGTGCGCCTCGAGCAGTTCCGGCAGCATGATCCGCGCCGCCGCCTCCAGCAGCGCCAGATGCGAGAACGCCTGAGGGAAGTTGCCGAGGTGCCGCCCCGTGTCGACGTCGAACTCCTCCGCGTACAGCCCGAGGGGGGACGCGATCCGCAACAGCCTCTCCATCAAATCGCGCCCCGCCTGCAGGTCGCCGACAATCGCCAGCGCCGAGACGAGCCAGAAGGAGCAGATGAGAAAGGTCCCCTCCTTCCCCGATAGACCGTCGTCGGTCTCGCCGGTCCGGTAGCGGAGCACGAACCCGTTTTCGGTCAACTCGCCGGCAATCGCGTCGACAGTCGCACGCAACCGCTCGTCGTCGGTTGGAAGGAAGCCGAAGATCGCGGCCAGGAGCACCGATGCATCGAGCGAGTCGGTGTCGTAGTGCTGGCGCAGCACCCCGCGCTCGGAGACGCCGTGCTCGAGGATGTCGGCGCGGATCTCGTCCGCCGTCGCCGCCCAGTCCGCGGAGCGCTCCAGATCGCCGCGGATCTCCGCCAGCTGGGCCGCTCGGTCGAGCGCCACCCAGCACATCAGCTTCGACGAGACGTAGTGCTGCGGCTTTCCGCGAGCCTCCCAGATGCCCTGGTCCGGCTCGCGCCAGACCTTCTTCGCGCATTCGGCCTGCGACTCGACGATCGGCCAGAGGCGGCGCGGCAGGCGCTCGCTGCGCCTCGTGTGCAGCAGGATCGAGTCGAGGACTGCTCCGAAGACGTCGTTCTGGCGCTGGTCGAACGCGCCGTTTCCGATCCGCACGGGGCGTGCGCCTGCATAGCCGGTGAGGTCGTCCCGCGTCGTCTCGGTGAGATCGCGTCGACCGTCGATCCCGTACATGATCTGCAGCGAGCCGTCCTCGGTCGCCTCGACGTCCGCGACGAACTGCATGAACTCGTCGGCCTCCCAGTCGAGGTTGAGCCAGTGCAGCGCCTGAAGCGTGAACGTCGTGTCGCGGATCCACGTGTAGCGGTAGTCCCAGTTGCGCTCCCCGCCGGGCGTTTCCGGCAGCGAGGTCGTCAATGCGGCGACTGTCGCGCCGGTCGGCATGTACGTCAGCCCCTTGATCGCAAGCGCAGCGCGCTGCACCGGATCGCGGAAGCGATGGTCCGGGATGCGCGCCCGGTTCAGCCAGGCACGCCAGAAGCGAACGGACGCATCGACGCGCCCGACGGCGTCGTCGACGTCAGCCGGCGTCGCGTGTCCTTCCGCCCACGAGAGCGCGCAATAGGCCCGCTCACCGCGCTGCAGCGTCCGTCGCGCACGCACGCGGTTGTCCTCGATGCCGAGCGGCAGGTCCGACTGCAGACGGACTGTCTGCCCCGCCCCGGTCGCATCCGCGGCATGGCGGTCGCCGCCGACGAGCGTCCAGCTCGCGGGCGCGCTACCGTAGTCGAAGGCGGGCTCGCACACGAGCTCGACCTCCACGCTTCCCTCGAGACACTCGACCGTGCGGACGAGCATGTGGTCGGCGTCGTCGTCTGCGGGCGGACGGGTGTGCGGCGTGATCCCGTCCTCGTGCTCCCACGGGCCCATCGTCAGCGCGTCGCGGACGACGATCCAGCCGCTCGGCGTCCTCCACGTCGTCTCCATCACGTTCGTGCCGGGGACGTAGTTGCGCTGCGTCGGATGGTTGATCCCGAACGGGCCGAAGCGGAAAAAGCCCGCTTCGCGGTCGAGGAGGCTCCCGAACATGCTCGGGGAGTCGAACGACGGCGCACAGAGCCAGTCGATCGCGCCGTCGGGCGCGACGAGCGCGCCGGTGTGGCAGTTGGAGAGGAACGCGTAGTCGGCGATCGGCGGAAACGGCGACGGCGCGGCCGCGCTCTGCGGCGCCGACTGTGACGGAGCCTCTACGGTCACGACGCGCTCCACGGGCCGTGCCAGCGCCCCTGCCCCGCGAGCAGCTCGTCAGCGGCTTCCGGCCCCCACGATCCGGGCGCGTATGGGTGCACGGGCGGCGGCGAGTCCAGCAGCGGCTGGAAGACCCGCCACGTCTCCTCCACCGCGTCCTGACGTGTGAAGCGGATGCTCTCGCCGGCGAGCGCCGCGTGGAGCAGAACCTCGTACGGCGTCGCACCCTCACCGCCTTCGGCAGAGAACTCCATGTCGAGCTCGATCGGGCCCGGACCATCGGCGCGATGCGCGACGAGCTCCAGCCGAATTCCCGTGGACGGGTCGAGCTTGACGACCAGCTGGTTCGGCTGGACGATGCGGTCGAACGCGGCGAACCCGAGCCGCGGTGGATGCTTGAACACGAGCCGCAGCTCGGTCTGCGTGATCGGCAGCCGCTTGCCCGTGCGAATGAAGAACGGCACGCCGGCCCAGCGCCAGTTCTCGATCTCGAGCCGCAGCGCGGCATACGTCTCCGTCGTCGAATTCGACGCAACCCCGTCGATCGAGAGGTAGCCGTCGTACTGCCCGCGGACGTAGTGCGCGGGGTCGGCCTCCCTCACCGCGCGGAACAACGTCACCTGCGCGTCTTTGATCGTTTCCGGATCGCCCCGCGACGGCGCCTCCATAGCGCAGAGCGCGACAACCTGCATCAGGTGGTTGACCACGACGTCGCGCAGCGCGCCGACCGGATCGTAGAAGTGGCCGCGGTCCTCGACGCCGAAGTCCTCGGCCATCGTGATCTGAACCGACGAGACGTAATTGCGGCTCCAGATCGGCTCGAGCATCGAGTTCGCGAAGCGCAGATGAACGATCTCGTCGATGCCCATCTTCCCGAGGTAGTGGTCGATCCGATAGAGCTGCGATTCGTCGACATAGCTGTGCAGCTCCGCTGCGAGCGCGCGTGCCGACGCGAGGTCGTGGCCGAACGGCTTCTCGACGACGATCCGGGCGCTCTTCGTCAAGCCCGCTCCCGCGAGGCCCTGCACGACCCGCCCGAAGAGAAACGGCGGGATCTCGAGATAGAACACCGGCAGCGTCGCGCCGGCGACCGCTTCGGCCACACGCTCGTACGTCGCGTCGTCGGCGAAGTCGCCCGCGACGTATGAGAGACGTCCAACGAAGCGGCGGAAGACGTCCTCGTCAATCTGCTCGCCGGTCGCGGCGATCGACTCGCGGGCGCGCTCGATCAGCTGGTCGAGTGACCAGTCGTCCACCGCGACGCCGACGATCGGGCAGTCGAGCAGGCCCCGCTGCTCGAGCCGGTAGAGCGACCGGAACGTCATCACCCTTGCCAGGTCGCCGGTGATCCCGAAGATCACCAGGCGGTCGGCATGGATGCTCTTGACTCGAGGAGAGTCGCGAGCCTCCTCGACTTTGGCCGGTGCGTCGACGCTCACTGTGGCTCCTTTCAGTCCCGGGGCTCGGCGGTTTGCTTGATCGAGACGAGCTCGAGCCCGAGCTCCTCGACCCGCGCGATGTATCCGTGCAGCTGCGCCTGGTCGATGACGCTGCCGCTCAGGACCGTGGTGCCGGCGATTCGCTCGAAGTCGAGCCCGTTGAAGAGATAGGCGAAGCGGTCGTCCAGCTCGCCGCGAACGACCAAGCGGTATTCGGCTGCGCGAGTTCCCATCGCGGAAACGAGGTTCGCCCATCACTAGGTGAGAAAGGGCAAACGCCCCGCCGATTCACCTAGGTGGACCTAGAGGAGGCCGAGGCTCAGCGCGCGCTGCACGGCCTGCTTGCGCGAAGAGACGCCGAGCTTGCGGTAGATCGACTTCGTGTGGCTGTGAATCGTGTTGTGCGACAGGTACAGCTCCCGACCGATGTCGCGCTCGGAAAGCGGGCCTTTGAGCATTCCGAGCACGACGAGCTCGCGCCCACTCAAGTCCGCGTCGCGCCCGTTCGGCTGTGGAGCCCGTTCGCGTGCGTCGAGCCACGCTCTGAGGATCCCCGGATCAGGGCACGAGTCGATCGTCGCAGCAGCCTCTGCCATCGCCTCTGCCGAGGCCTCGCGCCGGCCCGCGGCCTGCAGCACGCGCGCCTGGTGGATCAACGCCAGCGCGAAGTCGAGCGGCTGACCGGGCCGCAGAGCCGTTACGCCGCGCTCGAGATACGGCAGCGCGTCTGCCAACGCTCCTTGCGCCTCGAGCGCAACGCCGACCGCAACGTGCACTTCACCGCCTATCTCTTCGAGACCGCGGTCGCGGGCCAGGTCCGCCGCCTCCTCTGCGAGCTGTCGCTGCTCGTCACGCCGGCCGCGCTCGCCGGCGATCAGCGAGCGATATGCCAATCCGGATGCCGCCACGAGCCACCGTTCCGCGCTCGAGCCGGCCTCGACGGCTTCGGCGAACCAGCGCTCCGCGCCATCGAGATCCCCGCTGTAGTAGCAGGCGTTTCCGAGCGACCACGCCGCCGCCGATCTGTTCGGCGAGTCCGGTCGAACGAGCTCGATCGCTCGGAGCGCGTCTCGGTGCGCGCTCTTGACGTCGCCCCAGGAGAACGCCGCATGGAGTGTCGCCAAGCTCGCCTCGAGCGAGCCCGAGCCGTCCGGCACCGGCAAGTCGTCGGGCCAGCGCAAGCCCTCGAGCAGTGCGATTGCGGCTGCGGCGTCCTCGCGGTCGCCGGCGAGCGAGCTCATCCAGGCCCTCATGAGCAGCAGCGACGGGTCAGTCCGCGAGAGCTCGTGTGGGAACCCGTCGAGCCAGGCAACGACGGTCACGTGGCGTCCGGCGCCCGTCATCTTCAGCCACGCCTCGGCAATCACCTGGCGTGCCTCGGCGTACGCGCCCGCTTGCTGCGCGTGGCGAATCGCCTCGTCGACCAAGCCGCGCGATCGGTACCAGGTGTACGCGCGCCGGTGCAGCGTCTTCGCCAGGCCGGGCTCCCGGTGCTCGAGCTCGACGCGCAGCAGCTGCGCGAAGAGATGATGGAAGCGATACCACTCGCCCGCGTCGTCAAGCGGCAGCAGGAAGAGGTTCGTGCGCGCGAGCCGGCTCAATCGACCAGCCGCGCCTTCCGATTCCAGGACCGCATCGCAGAGCGATCCGGACAGCCGGTCGAGGATGGACGAACGAAGGACCAGCGACTGCGTTTCCGGATCGTGCGCCTCGAGCACCTCGTCGACGAGGAAGTCGACGACGTGGCGGCTCATCCCGCCGAAGCTGCTCACGAACGCTTGTCGATCCCGAACGCCCTCGAGGGAAAGACCCGCCAGGTAGATCCCTGCAGGCCACCCTTCGGTTCGCTCGACGAGGCGGTCGACATCCGCACGCGCCAGGCCCAAGCCGAGGTGTCGGTTCAACAGGGCGTCCGCCTCGTCAGGTGTGAAAGCGAGCTCGTCGGCGCGCAGCTCGAGCAGCTCGCCGTGAGCGCGCATCGCACCGAGCGGCAGGCCCGGCTCGCTCCTCGTTCCGAGGACGACGTGGAACGTCGAGGGCGCGTGCTCGATCAGCCACGCGATGCTGTCGCGCGCGGCACCGCTCGCAAGGCGGTGGAAGTCGTCGAGGATCAGCACGACGTCGTCCTGCTGCGAGAGCTCGTTCACCAGCCGACGCACGACGGCGTCGCGCACGCGCGGCGCACTCACGGAGGCCGGCGCGGACCGCCCGATGGCAGAGTGCACGCGCCGGAGCGCCTCGACAATGTGCAACCAGAGCACCACCGGGTCGTTGTCGCCCTCGTCGACCGTCAGCCAGGCGACCGGCCTGGCCGCTTTCTCGGCATCGCGCCACATCCCGAGCAGCGTTGTCTTCCCGGATCCCGCGGGCGCCGCGACGACAGTCAACTTCACCCCTGCGCTTCGACGAAGGCTCTCGACGAGCCGCTCGCGGACCACGGTTTGGTCGCGGAGGACGGGCGGGTGCAACTTCGTGAGGAGTAGCGACGGCGACCGCACCGGCTCGCGCGGCCGCGTGGTTTGAATCATGTCGTCCCCTTCGTCCCGGTCCGGCTCGAACCCCGCAGACACGTTATCCCCCGCGAAAGCGGCTACGGAAGGGCATCACTCGATTCGTCCGATCGAGTTGAAATGCGAATCGTTCACATTTCGCGTTGCCTTTCGACGAGCGATTTCACCGGGGTGAATCTGCGCCGTGCGGTGCGGCTTCACCTAGCTGCGCAGGACACTCGTCGTGCGTTTGGAAACAACGTGGCCTCAGCGAGCGCAGTGAGCGAGTCGGCGAAGCACAACGGCCCCGGCGCGGCCGCTCCCGAGCGCGCCGGGCTCGTCCTGGCAGCGCTGATCATCGTCGCCGGCGTCGCCAACCTGAACCTCTCTGTGGCGAATGTTGCGCTCCCGGACATCGGCAAGCACTTCGACTCCTCGCAGACGACGCTGGATCTGATCGCTGTGGGGTATTCGCTCGGCCTCGCCTGCTCGGTGCTATGGCTCGGCGCGCTCGGCGACCGCTACGGGCGGAAGCTGATGCTGCTGCTCGGCACGGCGCTCGCAATCCCGATGTCGCTGCTCGCCGCGCTTGCGCCGTCGGACATCGTGCTCTTCGCTGCGCGGCTGGGCGGCGGCATCGCCGCCGGGATGGCGTATCCGACGACCCTTGCGTTGATCACCGCGCTGTGGGCGGGGCCGGGACGGACGAAGTCGATTGCGCTGTGGTCGGCGATCGGCGGCGCGATCGCGTCGCTCGGCCCGCTGTGCTCGGGTTTCCTGCTGCAGCACTTCTACTGGGGCTCCGTCTTCCTGATCACGTTGCCGCTTGCCGTCATCGCGATCGCGATGGCCTGGCGACTGGTGCCGGCGCACGTGAACGAGTCGACGGAGCAGGTCGACAACCTCGGCGGCATCCTCTCGGTCGCGCTGGTCGGCGCCATGATCCTGGCGATCAACTTCGCGCCCGTGCCGAACGCCGGCACGCTGACGCTCGTGCTCGCGCTGGTCGCCGTTGCCGCGCTCGTCGCGTTCTACGTCCGGCAGCGCCGCGCGCAGAATCCGCTCTACGACCTGGACGTCGCCGCACGCCCGACGTTCTGGGTCGCCGCGTGCGCGGGGATCATCGTCTTCGGCTCACTCATGGGCGCGGCGTTCGTGAGCCAGCAGTACCTCCAGAACGTGCTCGGCTACTCCACTCTCCAGGCGGGAGCGGCGTTCCTCCCCGCAGTCGTTTTCATGGTGCTCGTCGCGCCGCGGTCGGCCAAGCTCGTCGACACGCACGGTGCGCGCTTCACGTTGTTGTGCGGTTACGTCTTCCTGCTCGGCGCGTTCGCAACGATGTTGCTCGTCTGGAAGGAGGGCAGCTCCTACTGGGAGATCGCCGCCGCGTACGTGCTGATCGGAATCGGAGTCGGCTTTGCGGGCACGCCGGCGTCGCATTCGCTCACGAGCTCGGTGCCCGTCCGGCGCGCGGGGATGGCGTCGGGCACGGCGGACCTGCAGCGCGACCTCGGCGGCGCGATCATGCAGTCGATCTTCGGCGCTCTGCTCACTGCCGGATACGCAAGTGCGGCGGGCTCGCTCATCTCCAGCTCCGGGAGCGACGTCACGGCGAGCACGCAGGCCGAGCTGACGAAGTCCTTCGCGAGCGCCGCCGACACGGCGGCTCGCTACCCCGCGTCGGTCCAGGACCAGATCATCGCCGGCGCGAAGACGGCCTTCCTGCAGGGCGACCAGTGGGCGTACACCGCCGGCATCGTCGCGGTCATCCTCGGCGGCGTGATCGTCTTCTTCCTCTTCCCGCGGCGGGAGGACGAGGAGCGCCTGCTCGCCTCGTACCACGAGGAGGACAGGGCCGGCTCCGACGGACCAGCCGCCGGCGATCAAGACGGGGCCGGCGATCGCCGACGTGCCGGAGTGTCGACGGGAACCGTGTAAGCGTCAGGGGATTGCCAGGCTCGGAGATTCCGCCTACGGTCGGACTGTGGGAGAGCCGCTCGAGCCCGAGGACCTCGCGCGGGCCCTGCGCGACCTGCAAGCATGGGCGCTCGCCCATGCGCCGGCGGAGGAGTCGCCGCTGCGCATGCGCATTCGCGAGCACCTCGACACCGATCCCGCGGAGCTTCCGGTCGTCTCGCGCAACATCCCGCTCTGGGAGCGCGCGAACCTCCAGGTAGCACTCGACGCATACTTCGACGGCAACGAGAGATCACATGAGTTCGTCGGGCTGTCGGCGCAGCGCGGCTGGCACATGGGCCTCGCCGAGCTGGCGCAGCGTCCGGCCGCAGGTGGATGGGTTGCGTTCGGTCCCCAGGCCGGCCCCCAGGAGCACGTCACCGTGAAGGTCGGCGACCGCACGATCGTGTGCGTCGCCGCGGGCTTGTTCCTGATTCGAGACGGCGACGAGCCGTTCGTCGCGGCCATCCGCGGCGGCGACCCGCACACGGGCGAGCCCGACATCGTCGTCGAGGCGATGGGCCGTGCGCGCGAGCACGTCGAGCGGTTCCTGGAGGAGCTAGTCCGCCTGATGAGCGTCCACAACGTCTACCGCGGGCGCGTCCTCGAGGTCGGCGGCGGCGATTGGGGAGGCCCGAGCTTCGAGGTGCGCGCACTGCCGAAGGTCGAGCGCGACGGCATCGTCCTTCCCGACGGCGTCCTCGAACGCGTCGAGCGTCACGCGCTCACCTTCGGCGAGGAAGCCGATCGTCTGCGCGCGGCCGGCCGTCACATCAAGCGGGCCTGCTCCTGCACGGGCCACCGGGCACGGGCAAGACGCTCACTGCGATGTATCTCGCGAATCGCATGCCGAACCGGACGGTCTTGATCCTCACCGGCGCAGGGTTGAGCGCGATCGGCCCGGCGTGCCAGATGGCGCGCGCACTCGCGCCGGCGATGGTCGTGATGGAGGACGTCGACCTGGTTGCGCTCGACCGCGACGAATACAGCTCGAATGCGCTGCTGTTCGAGCTGCTCAACGAGATGGACGGCATGCAGGACGACGTCGACGTCGTCTTCCTCCTCACGACCAACCGGCCCGACCGGCTCGAGCCGGCACTCGCCTCGCGACCGGGCCGCGTCGACATGGCTGTCGAGCTGCCGCTTCCGGGCGGCGAAGCGCGCCGGCGTCTGATCGCCCTCTACGGCGAGGGACTGAACCTCCGAGCTCAGAACTTCGCCGAGCTCATCGACCGAACCGAAGGCGCCAGCCCCGCATTCATTCGGGAGCTTCTCCGCCGTGCCGCGCTCTACGCCATCGAGACGGGCACCGGCGACGTCGTCGTCGACGAATCGCATCTGCTCGCCGCGCTCGACGAGCTCAGCTCCGACGGCGGCCCGCTCACGGGCAAGCTGCTCGGGATGCAGCAGTCCGAGTGAGGCCCCGCACGCGCGGGGCCTCACTCGTGAACGGTGAGTCAGCCGAGCTCTACGGCGTCAGCTTGCTGATGTGCGTCGACCAGTTCCCGAGCGGCGCGCGTGTGCCACCGCACGTCGGGTCGGTGAGGTAGACGGCGTAGGTGCAAGTCTGGGCGACGTATTCGGATGCCGCCCAGATGCTGCCGTTCATCACTGTGGTTGCCCCGTAGTCGCCCCAGCGCGGCCGGCCGGCGCCGAAGACGATGTACGAGGTGAAGCCGTCCCAAGAGCCGGCACCCGCCTGCGCGACGTGCACCGCGCCCATCCCGACGTGACCGTCGAGAGGAGCGTAGCCGGCGCTCGGGAAGTCGTTGTCGCCGGTGAGCGTGAACGAGATCACGCCGCGGCCGCTATCCGTCACGCCGACCGTCGGGTACGTCAGGTCGGTTGCATCCTCGCCTGCTTGACCCTGCAGGACGAGGTTCCCCAACGACGGGTTGACGACGTAGTAGGCAACCCCGGCGCGTTCCTCGCCGTTGACCGTCAACGCGGTTCCGAGCGCGCCCCAGAGCTTGCCGTTCGCATACACGACCTGTCCGAAACGCGAGTCGTTGGAGTTGAGCTTATGCGGTCCGAAGCTCGCGTTGTTGTGTGACGCGACGCCCGCGATCGTCGTGTTGCAGTTGGGTCGGATGACCGTGTCGGCGATGCAGTCGCTGAGCGGGAAGTTGCCCAGCTTCTGCGTCGCCCGCGGCGGGACCGCGTACTCGTCGACGTCGATCGCCGAGACGTTCAGTGTCGGCGACGGCGACGACGTGTTCAGCGAGGAGGTATTCGCCATCGTCCACTGGAGGATCTGCTTGCTGGTGCCATCGTCGCTGAAGACGGCTCTCGAGCTGAGGAAGTACTCGGTGCCGCCGTTCGCGGTGGCGTAGGTCGTGCCGGGCGACGACGCCGGCCAGACCGTGAACCCTGCCCCGTCCGGTCCGGCACCCAGCGTGTTGAAGAGAACGGCCGAGCCGGGACCACTACCCGTCAGCACGTTCTTGCCGATGCCGTAGACCTGGGCCCCGTAGAAGCCCGGGCCGGAGAACGCGAACTCGTTCGTGGTCAGGTAGATCGCGTTCGCATCGGCGCCGATGTGCGGGTAGTCGCCGAGGCAGTGCCCGCTCCCGCACTGGTGATCGGGAGTCCCCTCCGTGCCGTTGTTCTGGACCGGCAGTTTGTGGATCGTCCAGGTACCCGTCGGGTTGGCCGCGTCGCTGACCGCGATGTCGAGGTGATTGTTCCCGTTCGTCGCCGCCGTGAGCCCGACGTGGTCGAGCGTCAGGACGACGACGTAGAAGCGCTGCGTGCTCTGATCGAACAGGCACACCGGGTCGGTGATCGACGGACCGCGCTCGCCTGCATGCGGCCCGGACCGGACGATCGCGGGCGGATATCCGTAGAACGTGTTGAGGTCTACGACCGGAGAAGCCGGCGCCCCGGATGCGGTGTACACGCGGGCGACGTCGTTGACCGCCTCGAAGATGTAGCCGTTCCCCGCGCACAGCGCCTGGTCGGGCGGCTCGACGGAGAACTGATTCCCGCCGTTCGCGAAGCGCTGATTGAAGAGGTTCAGCCCTTCGAAATGTGTACCGAGCTCCGGATTCGACTTCGCCTTCTTGCTCGGGCTGACGGTCTTGCCCTTGCCGGTCTTGACGCCGGGCAGGGTGCGATTCACGCCCTCGCCGAAGTCCTCGCCGTCACCCGAGTCCGTATCCCCCATCGTCGCCTGATCGAACTCGGTCGTGTCGACGACCGGATCGTTCGATCCTGTCCCAGATGCTGCAAGGGACGTCGATCCGACGGTCGTGAGCGGCACAACCGTCGGCGTCATGGTCGATGCCGCCCCCGTCGCGTGCGCAGACAAGCCTGCGAGCGCGAGGAAAGCCGCGAGCGGCAATGCGAGCAACACTGCTCGACGCATACTTCTCTCCCCCTCCCGTTGATTGACAGCGTGCTCGCCGCAGAGAGCGCGGTGTAGGAAACAAGAATTCGTCCCTATCTGTCAAGCGGTCGCCGTCAGGCCGGGGGCGGAGCGCGCAGCACGCCGTCGAGCTGCTGCACCTGCTGGCGGATGAGCGCGTTCGAGTAGCCGAGCTGTTCCTCGCTCGGGGGCGGCGACGCGAGACGCAGCGTGCGGTCGGCCTCGAGCGCCTCGGCGAGCTCGTCGAGGCCCGCGCGGACCTGCGCGGCGGCTGCAGTCGCGCGGTCGTCGGAGGCGTGCCGCTCGAGGGCGCGCGCCTCCGCGGCGAGCGCCTGAATCTGGCCGGTGACGACAGAGCCGCGTGTGAGCACGTCGTCGAGCGCGACGAGCGTGCGCCGTGTCAGGTCGCCGAGGTGCGCCGACCACGAGGACGCGCGCGACCGCCTGCGGCTCCACAGGCCGATGACCAGCGCGGCGACGCCGGTGAGCGCGAGGACGAGTGCGATCCAGCCCCACGGAGTGTCCTCCGAGGATGCGCCCTCGGACTCCGTCGTCGAGACGGGAGTGACCGCGATGGTCGTCGTTGCCGTCGTCGTGGTCGTCTGCGGACGAATTGTGATTGTCCTCGACGGTGTCGACGTCGGCGGCGCTGGCGCCGTCGTCGTCACCGCCACGGTCGTCGTCGTCGGGTCTGCGAGCGTGCGTGTCGCGCCGCTCACCGGGCCGAGCGAGCTGCCGCCACTGCCACCGCAGGCGCCCAGCAAGAAACCGGCGACGGCCGCCACCCCGAGAGCTGCGGCGATGCGCACGCGGACGACCATGACGGTTCGCGGCGCGCGCGGGCATCATCCGGGCCGGGTGATCATCGGCGGGCATTGCGGCCATGACGTTCCGTGAGGCAACGGGAATGAGGCCGTTGGCCGAGCTAGCGTGAACGCGCATGGGGTCGCTAGCTCGAATGGTGGTGCCGCTCGTCGCGTGCGCCATCGTCGTCGAGGCCGCGGGTGCGGCGCCGAGCTCGCCGCAACTGATCGCCCGCGTCGGCACGCGCGGCGCGAAGCCGTGCGGCAGCGCCGTCTACGGAAAGTACCTCTACGTCGCGAACTACGGCTCCGGCACGCTTGCACGCATTAACCCGCGCACGAACAAGGCAACGAAGACGGTCGCGGTTGGCGACGGGCCTTGCGGCGTCGTCGCAGGCGGCGGCGCGCTCTGGGTCGAGAACTTCCGCAGGAGCAACTCCGGGCCCTCGAGCGGCGCATCTACCGGCACGGGTTCGACGGCCATGTGCGCACAGACGTGAATGAGTTGACGGAGGCGGTGACGCGCGCACTGCTGACGACCGAACCCTCGCTCGTCATCGTCGACGCTCCTGAGTTCGAGGCATCGCCCGGAGGCGTGCCCGTCCTCGTCGTCGACGGAAACGGCGAGGCGCACCTCATCTCGGGGGTCGACGGAGTCGCGGACGAGATCGCACGCCGGCTTGCGAAATGATGACGAGGTGGCGCTCACGCAGTACTACACGGCAACGACGCTCGACGGCTTCATCGCCGACGAGAGCCATTCGCTCGAGTGGCTGTTCAAGCGCCGGCAGGACCGCGACGGCCCGCTGAACTACGACGCGTTCATCGCCGGCGTGGGCGCGCTCGCGATGGGCGCCACGACCTACGAGTGGATTCTCGACCACGAGCAGGAGAAGTGGCCGTACGACCTGCCGTGCTGGGTGTTCACGCACCGTGACCTCCCCGTTGCGGCGGCCGGCATCGAGCTGACGAGCGGCGACGTCGGCGAAGTCCATGCGCAGATGCGTGAGGCCGCCGGTGAGCGGAACGTGTGGATCGTCGGCGGCGGCGACCTCGCCGGCCAGTTCGCGGAGCGAGGACTGCTCGACGAGGTGATCGTTTACATCGCGCCGGTCACGCTCGGAGCCGGCGCGCCGCTGCTGCCGCGCCACGTCGAGCTCCGCCTCGAGGAGCTCGAGCGAAACGGCGACTTCGCGTGCGCGCGCTACGCCGTCGTTCGCAACCGCTAGCTGACGTTCATGCGCCCGCGCGCGAACGCGTCGATCCGGCCCCACCGTCCTGGGATGTCGAGCAGCTCCAGATGGCCGATTCCCGAAGGGAGCACGGGATCGACGACGAGGTACTCGCCGGACGGGTGGAGCCCGAGCATGGTGCGCAGGAGCAGCAACGGCGCGCCGGTCGACCACGCCTGCGGGCTGCAGGCCGTCGGGTACTGCACCGGGTACTTCGTCACCG
>JBKOVW010000335.1:0-6128 GCA_046724095.1 Actinomycetota bacterium
GCCCACGAGTGCGCCGTAGGCGACGTGAGCAACGATGTTGACGAGCGGGGTTTGCAGGCCGTAGTTGAGCATGAGGAAGCCCGGAGCCTCGAGCAGCGCAGTCGTGTTTGCACCAGTGAGGGATGAACCCATGCGTGGATGGACCAGGGGGAGCAGCAGGTTGACGAGCGCCGTCGCTGCGAACAGTGCGTGGAAGAACCCGAAGAGTGCGCCGAGCCACCAGCCGCTACGGTCGATGGCGACGAAGATCGCGTAGTAGGCAACGGCGAAAACGAAGCCGGCGAGGAAGTGGAGGGCGTAGCCGAGCGCCTTCGCCCGCAACCGGTTCGCAGTGAAGGCGGTGCCCAGCAGGAAGGGGAGGTCGATGCGGGTGAGCCGGAGCTCGCTCGCCGCACGCAGGATCGTCGTCAGGACGAGCGTGCCGGCGAAGCCGCCTGCGAGCGCGCCCCAGATGCTCATCGCGCTGCGTCGGCGATCGCGGTCGCGGCGCTGATCAGGGCGAGATGGCTGAGGCCCTGCGGCATGTTGCCGAGGAACTCGCCGCTTTCGGGGTCGATCTCTTCGCTGTAGAGGCCGACGTCGTTGGCGAGCGCGAGTAGTTGCTCCATCAGCTGCACGGCATCGTCGATGCGTCCCGTCCGTGCGACTGCTTCGGCGAGCCAGAAGGAGCACGCGAGGAAGGCGCCCTCGCTGCCGGCGAGGCCACCGTCGCCTGTGTAGCGGTGGACGTAGGGGCCGTCGGCGAGTTCGCGCTCGATCGCGTCAACGGTCTGCCGGATCCGCTCATCCTGCGGAGCTGCGTACTGACGGAGGACAGCGAGCAGCAGGCTGGCGTCGAGCTCCTCGGCCCCCGCGGAGCGCACGTAGCTCTGCTTCTCGGGGGACCAGCAGCGCGTGTCCACGAAGTCGCGGATTGCAGCCGCCTCATTTCGCCAACGAGCCACGTGCTTGTCGGGCAACTGTCCCTCGTCGGCGAGTTGCACGGCGCGGTCGAGGGCGACGGCGCAGAGCATCTTCGACTGCGTGAAGTGGAGCGGGTCGCTGCGCACCTCCCAGATACCGGCGTCCGGCTCCCGCCAGCCCGCACCGACGTGGTCGGCGATGCGGGCGAATCGACGCGCGACGTCGCGGTCGAGCGTGTTGCCGTTGCGGCTGTAGAGCCACACGGCTTGCATCAGCTCGCCATACGTGTCGAGCTGCAGTTGCTCGGCGGCACCGTTGCCGATATTCACCGGGCGAGACTCGCGGTAGCCCGCGAGCGGAAGCTCGCGCTCGTTGACGCGGGTGCCGCCGTCGAGCCGATAGAGCACATGCAGCCGCGGGTGCGTGAGCTGCGTCGCGTGCATCAGCCACCAGAAGTACGCGTGCGCCTCCGCAGGGCAGCCGAGCCTGAGGAAGGCTTCGATCGTGAAGGCGCTGTCGCGAATCCAGGAGTAGCGGTAGTCCCAATTGCGTTCGCCGCCCATTTCTTCGGGCAGCGAGGCGGTCGCCGCCGCGGCGATCGCGCCGGAGGGCGCGTGGACAAGCAGCTTGAGGGCGAGCGCGCTGCGGATCGCCGGATCACGCCACGGCCCGTCGTACGTCCGGCCCGCCGCCCAGCGTCGCCAGCTGGCACAGGTCCCGTCGAGGCGCTGCGCCAAGTCGTCGCGGCTCGGAAGGACGAGTGGTTCCTGATGCGCCGCGGTCAGTGCGAGCAGGGCCGTCCGGCCGTCGCTGACGGCGAAGCTTGCCGTGATCGCGTCACCGGCGATCTGGGGCTCTCCGGCGTCGAATGCGCAGATCGCGATCGCCTCGCTGCCTGCGCTTGCGACCGGTACTCCACTTCGCCATCCGAGCCGCAGCGGCCAGCCGCCATAACCGAAGCGCGGCTCGACACGCCAGCGCATCGGAACACGGCCCGAGAGTCCCTCGACTTTCCGTTGCAGTTCCCGATAAGGCGTCAAGCCATCGTCTGGGAGCGTGAGCGCGTCGGTCACGCGTACGGAACCGTCGCTGGTGATGAACGTTGTCTCGAGCACGTTTGTCTCCGGCAGGTACCGCCGCTCGCTGCGGAACGGAAGTTCTGGTTCGAGCGCGAAGCGGCCGCCGCGCTCTGCATCGAGGATGGCCGCAAAGACACTCGGAGAGTCGAGGTCGGGCAAGGGAAGCCAGTCGATCGAGCCGTCGCGCGCGACGAGCGCCGCTGTCCGGCCATCGCCGAGTGCCGCATAGTCGCGCAGCGGCGCATAGCCGGCAACCCGGCTTCTGTGCCTGCTTTGCACGCTCTCATTCTGATTGTCGCCGCGGCACTCATATCGGCGGGCCGCTCGCCGCTGCCTGGGCCGGTTCTCGCGCGGGCTCGGCGCTCGGCCGCGCCCGCGCGGCGCGTTCAGTTCAGTGCGAACAGCAGGAACTGCGTGAACTGGCTTGCGGCGAAGTTGTTGTCGCTGACGAGCACGAGCGAGCGGCGACCATCGGGGAGGTCCGGCCCGATCGTCATGCCCTCGACGTTGTCCAGCGGGATACCTAGCGTGCGGAGATCCAGCAGGAGCGTCTTCCGCACGGGCCGCACGGTGCCGAGCACGCCGGCAATGCTGTCGGCGCCGTTCACGTCGTCCGCACCGGGGAACGCAACTGAGTAGAGCTTGATCGTGTTGCCCGTGCCGGGCGCACCGACCGAGAACGACCGCTCCATCGAGAGCATGAACTCGTCGTTGAAGGGGAGCAGCTCGACGAGTCCGCTAACCGCGAACTGCGTTGCCGGCACCGGCGGCTCCGCGATTGGATCGGTGACGTAGACAAACTGGCGGTCAAGGCGCTCCGTCGCGAGGTTGTAGCGCAGGATGCGCGACGCGCTCCCGTTGTCGAGCGTCGCCGGCGGGCCGTCCTGGGCGAGGGCGCCCTCCATACCGACGAAGAGATGCCGGCCGTCCGGCGCGACCGCGGCAGCTTCGAATGCGAGGTTCTGCCGCACGCCGTGCGTCGGGCTCGTCGGCTGGAACGCATCCGGGACCGACAGGTCGCCGAGGAACGTGCCGTCGAGCGTGTAGCGCCGCACCCACGGCGCGATGCCACGGACGGCGATCCCTTCGGATGTGACGATCAGCTCGCCGTCCTTCGTCAGCGTCAGTCCTTCCGGGTCGAGGCTGAGCGGCGCGTACGGCAGCCCGTCGGGCGCGCGGAGCGTCGTCACTCCGTCGAAGGTGACGTCGCCGTCCGCGAGGTGACCGTCCGATAGGTCGATGTGCAGTGTGTAGAACCGCGCCGGGCCGAACTGGCTCTGGTCGTCGGAAAGGCTGTAGAAGACATCACGCGCTGCGTCGTAGGTGATGCTCGAGAGGCCGCCGACCGTAGTGCCGGCAAACGTCGTGCCCGTCGGCACGATCGCTTGCCCGAGGAACTGCAGGCCGGGCGGCCTCGAGCCGTCGCTCGCGCTCGCTCCGGGACCGACGCCGGCGGCAAATGCGGTTGCGGCCGCGATTGCGGCGATCCAGCGCGAGACTCCCCCCATGACACCCTCCATTTCTCGGTCGGTCGCGACTGACGAAGACGCGACACCCTATCGCGCGGCCTGCTCTCCGATCGTTGGCGCTCGGCGGACACCCTGACTGCGCGGCGGTGACGTTCGGCGCCTCCTCGGGGGTGGCCGCTGGCGCGCCGCGAGTACGACGAGCACGAGCAGCAGGCACAGCTCCTGAGGCGAGTTCGCGACCCAGATAAGTTTCCCCGCGATGGTTCGGCTGCTCGCGTTGCCAGTGGTCGTCGCGGCGTTTAGCGCGTGGGTCCACCCGCTGGCCGCCGACGAGCGCGCGGCGCTGAGCGGGCGTTTCTGGCGGGCGGGTTGTCCTGTCGGTCTCTCGCAGCTGCGCGTGCTGAGCGTGGACTACTGGGGCTTCGATAAACGCGTGCACGCGGGCGAGCTCGTCGTCAACCGGAGGGCGGCGGCGCCGCTCGCGCGTGTGTTCAGGCAGCTGTACATCCTCCATTTTCCGATCCGGCACCTGAGCTTTGACGACGCGTATGGACCGACCCCACCTGCCGATGGCGATATCAGCGGCTCGTTTGAGTGCCGCAAGGCGATCCCGTCACCGTGCGGAAGCGGCACGGGTAACTGGTCGAACCATGCATACGGTCTTGCCGTCGATCTCGACCCGATCGAGAACCCGTACGTGGGCTGCGGGGCGACGCGCACGCGGGAAAGTCGGCCCTACCTCAACCGCAAGCGCCTCCGCCCGGGAATGGTCACGCCGGCGGTCGTGAAGGCATTCACGTCGATCGGCTGGGGCTGGGGCGGAGCGTGGCCGGGAAACACGAAGGATTACATGCACTTCTCCTGGAACGGGCACTAGCGACCGGAGACAGGGCAGCAGTCGGTTTCAGCGGGCTTCATCTCGCCGCCTCGAGCCGCATGGCCTCACGGTTTGTCGCATGGTTGCGCTGCCGGTCTCGCGGCCGTGGTGCTCTTTGCGGTCGCGATTTTCCTCACCGGCGGCACGGGCGTCGTTTTCTTCATCTGGGCAGCCGTTAACGACGGACAAGAGGAGCGGGCTCTTAGGGTCGTCTCGGCACACGTCGCCGGACCAGAACCAGTGATCCAGACTCTCGCTCGAACGGCGCGACGTCGTACTGCGTGGGCAGGTCGTCTGCTTTCAATGGTCGCGGGTCGCAGCGCGGCAACGCTCGCGGGCGGTGGCACCAGCCGAAGGCGACGAGGTTGAAATCAAACGGGGCGGATGACAGGCGCGAGCGGCCATGGCGGCTGAGGTCAGCGGTCGGTTCCGCAGCCGATCGCGCCACAAGGGATCAGTCGCAGCGGCCCTCGTGCTCGCAGATGGCTGCTGCGCGCTCGCAGGCCGCCGCGGCGCGGAGCAGCCGGAGGTCGAGCCCCGACCGGCGGCACTGCTGCGCTGCCGCGTGACAGATCGGTGCAGCGATCGCGAGCGTCGAACGGCGTTCGTCCACGGCGGTGGCGAGTGCCGCCGCTCCGGAATCGATCGCCGCCGCCGCTCGCAGCAAGCAGCGACCGAACTCGCTTCGAGCCGCCTCCTCCTCGTCGAGGTAGGCGGCGACTACCTCCTTGCAGGCGAGCGAGCACCTCTTCAGCGCACCCTCGGTCGCAGGTGCTGCCGAGACAAGTCGGCCGATCGGGATTTCGTCCCGCATCCTGATCCTTAAACGTCGGGGGGCCGGTTACGGGTGCTGCTCCAGCCTATTTCCGGGGATCGGTGTCCTCTGCGACTTCGCCCGCCTCGCCGAGCTTCTCGATCACGAGGTAGTCGGCGTGTTGCTCGACCACCCGCTCGATGTCTTGGCGCTCGTGGCCGGGGACGACCAGGAACCTGCGACGGCGATCGCGAACTGCCTCGTACACCGCAACGGGGATCAAAAGCGCCGCCGAGCAGGAAGGGTCGGCGCACTCGCAGAGAAACTCGACCGAGTCCTCGCCAAACTCCTCGCCAAGCCGCTCGAGGCGCTCATTCATCTCCCGAAAGACGTTCTCGTTCAACGCCCGCCGCTTGGCACCCGACATAAGAACGAACGCTAACCGCCAGAGACGACCGATTCCACGTCGCCCGGCATCCTCCGGCTACGACAAGACCGGCTTGCTGCTCAAGACGTTCGACGAGGCCCCGCGCGCGCGGCGACAGCCGCCGTGCTCGGCGACCTCTATGACGTCCTCTCGTATGCGCCGCTCGATGCGGACGACGACGTCGGCGGCGCGACGACCGTCGAAAGTCATCATGCGAGCGAAGCGAGCGGACTTTCGACGGCCCCGAGCGACGGGACTCGGACTCACGCTTTACCCCCGTGATCCGCTCGGTGAGAATGCGCCTGTGCCCGCCTACACGGTGAACGAGGATGCAGTCAAGCAGGCGAAGCGACTGATCGATGCGCGCCAGTACGTGCTCCGCTCGCGCTGGCAGACCGTGCAGCCGCGCGCGCGGGAGCAGAACGCGTTTCTGAAGGCGCACTCCTGGGAGGAGTACGCCGCCTGGCATCTCGGCCTTACCGAGGGCGCGCCGGAGGAGACGAAGGCGCGCTACGCATTTGTCTACGGCAACTTCCGCCGTCTGCACCGGATGGGGCTGATCGCTTGCCACTACCGTGCCGCGGAGTGGCGGCACAAGGAGATCGAGCTCGCAGCACAC
>JBKOVW010000280.1:0-4326 GCA_046724095.1 Actinomycetota bacterium
GACGCGCCTGACGTCCTTCGTGCCCAGCGACTGCTTCATCGACCCGGAGCAGACGAAGCCGCCCGGCATCGCATCGACCTCGACGCCGAAGTTCGGCGACGCCCGCAGATCCGACGGCAGATCGGTGGGAACGACTGGTCGGAGCTTCACGACCGAGTCGTCGCCCTTCTTCTGCACGCGCCGGGCGCGCACGACGAGGCCGGCCCGGTTCAGCGCGAGGTCCGGCGTGTCGAAGAAGTACACCTGGCGGATCTGTGCATCGAGCGGATCGACTCCGAGCGCAGCGCCGGCCGGCTGGCGGTCGGAGACAGGCATCGTCAGCTTGAGCTCCACGCTGTCGACGTCGTCGAGCAATCCGATCAGCTCGGGGAGCTTCGCGGCGGGGATCACGGGGTCGAGCGTCGTGCTGGCCATCTCTGTCCTTTCGGCGGGAACGGCTCCATTCTCCTCCGAAACGGCCAGGGCAGCGTTCCGATAGCGCGGATCGTCCGTGACCTCCGTCCCGAACCACGACGGCGGCGTGAACGCGTTCGCGTCGGCTTCCGAGGGAAACTCGATCTCGACGACGACGAGGCCGGCGAGCTTCCCCGTGTAGACGTCGATCTCGGCGGGCCACCCGTCGACCTCGTACAGCGTGCGGCTCTTCTGCACGCTCCTTTGCGCGAGCGGCCAGAGCGCTTCGAACTGCTCGGGCGTGAGCGCGAGCTCGACCTCGGTGCGGGTCAAGCCGCCGGCGGACTTCACGGTGAGCTGGTGCGTACCGTCGTCGCGGCTGCGCACTCTCACCTCGGCCGGCTCGATGCTGAGGTACCCCTGCCGAAGGCGCGTGGCGGCGCGAGTGAGCACCTCGGCCGGCAACTCCGGGACGAGGAACTTCCGCTCGATCTCAGCAGGACGGCTATCGGACAATGGGCCTCACAGGTCTGGCGAGCAAAGGAGGATCGGGTGGGATTCGAGCAATATCACGAGCCGGCCGCGGAGCTCAGCGCGGAGACGCGGACGTTCGCACGGATGATCGCGTCGCTGACGGAGGAGGCGGAGGCGATCAACTGGTACGAGCAGCGGATGTCGCTCGAGGGCGACGCGCAGGCGAAGGCGATCATGGCCAACGCGCAGCTGGAGGAGTTCAAGCACTTCGGAATGGACCTGGAGTTTCTGCTGCGCCGCAAGGAGCAGTGGCGTGCCGAGCTGAAGCGGATCCTCTTCACGGAGGGCGACATCGTCGAGGCAGGCGAGCGGGCGGAGCACGACGTCGACCTCCAGTAGTTCGACGGTCGTCGAACCTTTGCGGGTCTACGATCGGGGCGTGTATGCGGAAGCCCGACCGCCGGCCGGAGACGCCGATCTCGCGTCGGTCGGCGCCTTGCTCGCCGAGCCGGCGCGGACGAAGGTGCTCCTGGCGTTGTCGGACGGGCGGTCGCTGCCGGCGAGCATGCTGGCGGCGGAGGCCGGAGTCAGCGCTTCGACGGCGAGCCATCATCTCGCGCGGCTCGTCGACGGCGGGCTGATCAACGTCGCGACGCGCGGGCGGCACCGCTACTACGCGCTCGCGGGCCCGGACGTGGCAGATCTCCTGGAGGCGGTCGCGCGCGTGGCGCCGGCGCAGCCGATCATGTCGCTACGGGAGGGAACCCGTGCGCACGCGCTGCGCTATGCGCGGCACTGCTACGACCACCTGGCCGGGCGGCTCGGCGTCGCCGTCGCGGACGCACTCGAGCGCGAGGGGCTCGTTGCGGTGACTGACGCCGCGTACACCGTGACCGGCCCGGGCGCCGCGCGCTTTGGCCGCCTGGGCATCGACGCTCGGGCGGGCGAGGCTGCACGTGCGTGCCGCGACTGGACGGAACAGCGCGGCCACATCGCCGGGCCGCTCGGCCGGGCGCTGCTCGGCGGCTTCCTCGAGCTCGGTTGGCTCGAGCGAGACGCGAAGACGCGCGCGCTTCACCTGACCCGCGCCGGTCGGTCGGCCCTTCCCGCCGAGCTCGGCGTGCCGCTTCCCTGAGGTCAGTCCGGCCGGATCACGAAGAGCGCGATCGCCAGGTACTGGCATGTCGCGGCGACGATCGTCAGCGCGTGGAAGACCTCGTGGTAGCCGAAGACCGCCGGCACCGGGTCCGGCTTGCGTCGTGCATAGACGATTGCGCCGGCCGAGTACAGCAGGCCGCCCGAGATCAGCAAGGTCAGCGCCGTGGGTTGAAGGCGTTCCACGAGCTGCGGCAACGCGACAACGGCAACCCAGCCGAGGGCGAGGCCGACTGCTGCGGCAAGCCACTTCGGCGCATCGACCCAGAAGACCCTGAGCAGGATCGCGCTCAACGCTCCTGCCCAGATGACCGTCAGGAGCACGCGTCCCAAGTCTCCCTTGAGCACGAGCAGCGCGACCGGAGTGTAGGTCCCCGCGATCAAGAGGTAAACCCCGGCATGATCGGCGCGCCGCATCAGCCGGCGCCACGACGGGGTCCACGTGATGCGGTGATAGAGGGCACTCACGCCGAAACAGGCGGCTACCGAGAAGGCGAAGACGGCGGCCGCAATACGGGAGCGAAGCGCGTCGGCGCTCAGCAGGAGCAGCGGCGCGGCGATGATCGCGGCGAAGAACGCGCCCTCGTGCAGAACTCCGCGCAGACGCGGCTTGACGTCGCTCACTCGCCGGGCGGCGTGATCTCAGTGCTCGAATCGCCGCTCGCCGCCTCCAGCTTGCGCGCTGCGGCTGCTTGCTTCTTCTCGAGCTTCCGTTGCCGCTTTTCCTTGACGCGGCGTTCGCGCTCCAGCTTGGCGAAGGTCTGCGGTTTCCTTGCTCCCATCTGAGCCTCCCTAACGGCTGCGCCGTAGCCGCGCGCGTCGCGGGTTCGACTCGGAGACGAACGCGAGCCGACTGACGACTGACTCGGCGCACTCGAACTCCACGAGCATTCCCGCGCAACGGCCGAGAGGTTTCTCTCCTGCCAGGAACGCTCCGCCGGACACATCCATCCGGTCGCCCTCGTCCGTGCGCAGCGCGCCCACGTCCTTCTTCTCGTTGAACCAGAGCATTGTGCCGCGCATACGAGTGACCGCCACGCTAGCCAAGGCGATACACGATCCGGCCGCGGGTCAGGTCATACGGCGACAGCTCGATCCGAACCCGGTCTCCGAGCATGAGACGGATTCGATACCTCTTCATCCGTCCGCCGAGATAGCCGAGCGCCTCGTGTCCGTTATCGAGCTGGATGCGGAACATCCGTCCGCGCAAGGCCTCCATCACCTCGCCTTCGAACTCGACCTTCTCCTCGATCTCGCCCATACCCCTCCATTCGGTGAAAGCGGCGGCCGCGGCTACCCGAGCCGCGGCCGACACCCATTGGACTAAGCGACCGGAGTCACGTTGGTCGCCTCGGGGCCCTTCGAGCCTTCGCGCTGCTCGAACGAAACCCGCGCGCCCTCGGAGAGCGACTTGAAGCCCTCGCCGGCGATGTTGCTGTGGTGCACGAACAGGTCCTTCGCGCCTTCATCAGGAGAGATGAAGCCGTAGCCCTTGCTGTCGTTGAACCACTTCACGGTTCCGCTTGCCATAAAAAACACCTCCCTCACATGTCACGAACGGGTGAGGAAGGCGTCCAAGAACGCAAACCGAACTCGCTCTGATCGCGACCACCGTAGCAGGCGGGGCGGCCTGACCCGCGAAACCGGCGCACTAAAGTGGAGGGGGAGCCCCCGTAGCTCAGTGGATAGAGCAGCGGTTTCCTAAACCGCGTGCGCTGGTTCGATTCCGGCCGGGGGCATTCTCAGGGTCTAAGCCGAGCCTCGCCGAAAGCCCAGCAAATTGGTCGCCTTGATGTTTAGACCGTGTTGTCCCGCTCGTAACCGCTGCACACCCTTCCAGACCCTATGCGCAGGGTCTCGGTAGGGTCTGCAGGGTCGGCACAGGGTCTCAATTCGAGCTTGAGGCGGCAACGCCGAGGAGGCCGAGAAAACTTGACGACCACCCCGCACCGGCACAAATGGGGGTAGGGATACAGGCCCGACGGCGAGCAGCACACGAGCGGTACTGCCCCGGACGGAGCGACGCGATCTTGCCGCGACTGCGAGGCCGTGCAAATGAAAGAGTCGGGTCGCTGGCGAGCTATGACAGCACGCGAGTGGCTCGACCATTACATGCGCGTCGTCAACAGGTATGACGAACTCACCGACCTGCGTGAGAAGAACAGCGACATCTGGGTCAGACTTCGATCCAAGGCGCATAGGAAGCTGAGGGATGCGCAGGACGAGGTCGAGGTCGAGGAGGCACGCGAGGCGGATGAGGCGGCGCGCACCACGAAGCCGTCGATGGTTCGTGAATCAGACGGC
>JBKOVW010000295.1:0-5651 GCA_046724095.1 Actinomycetota bacterium
TCCGTGCCGACCATCCCGAGGATGTCGTCGGAGCCGAACCACGGGCGGTAGCGCTCCTCGAGCGCATCGACCGCCTGGACGTGCGCCGCGTTGCCATAACCGCCGGGCAGGTACTCGGCGACAACCGACGAGCCGTCGGGCGACTCCCACACGAACCGGTGGAAGCCGACAGCCGACGGGACGCCGCGCCAGACGACCGCGGTCTCGATCCCTTCGCCGCGTAGGATCTGCGGCATCTGCGCGACGTGGCCGAACATATCCGGCAGGTAGCCGACGCGCATCGTCCCGCCGAGCTCCGCGGCGCGGGCGAGCCCCGTCTCGAGGTTGCGCGCGATCGTCTCGCCGTCGACGAGAAACTCGTCCACGAGCGTCTGCCAGGGCCCGATCGCCAGCCGTCCCGACTCGACGAGGGCGCGGATCCGGCTTTCCGCCTCGGGCCGGATCTCGAGATAGTCGTCGACCGTCGCCAGCTGGCCGTCGAGCGTGAACCGCAGGCGCTCGTCCCCCTCCAGCTCGTCCAGCACCTCGTCCACCACGTCGACGAGCGACATGCGAAACGACTGGAACGGGCGGTACCACTCCCGGTCCCAGTGCGTATGTGGAACGAGAAAGACGCTCAGGACTTCACGGAGCCCGCGAGCAGGCCCTGCACGAAGTAGCGCTGCAGCGCGAAGAAGACGATCAGCGGTACGGCCATCAGCAGGAAGCCGGCCGCGGCGAGGATGTGGAACTCCTGCGCGTAGGTCGACAGCAGCTGCGTGATCTTCACCGTCATCGGCTGCTTCGATGGGTCGCTCACGAAGATCAGCGCCATCAGCAGGTCGTTCCAGACCCAGAGAAACTGGAAGATCCCGAACGACGCCAGCGCCGGAACGGAGAGCGGGATGACGACGCGCCTGAAGACCGCGAACTCCGAAGCGCCGTCCATCCGCGCGGCCTCGATGAGGTCCTTCGGCAGCGTGATGAAGAAGTTGCGGAAGAGGAAGATCGCGAGCGGAAGGCCGAACGCCGTGTGTGCGAGCCAGATGCCGTAGAACTCCGTGTTCAGGTGGCCGTTCTCACGGAAGAGCTTGAGCAACGGCACGAACGCCGTCTGCACGGGCACGACCATGAGCGCGACGATCAGGAGGAAGGTCGTGTCGCGGAAGGGGAAGCGCGTCCACGCGAACGCGTAGGCGGCCATCGCGCCAAGCGTCAGCGGGAGGATGGTCGCCGGAATCGTGATGTAGAGGCTGTTCAGGAACGCATGCCCCATCCCGCCGGCGTGGATGACCTCGCTGTAGTTCGCGAGCGTCAGATGGCTGGAGAAGACATGCCACCAGCCGCTCGAGAGCGCGTCGCTGCGCGGGCGAAAGGACGTGACGAGCAGCGCCACCGTCGACACGCACCACAGCGCGGCGATCGCGAGGAGCACGATGTGCACGGGCGACCGCGTTAGCCAGCCGACGAGGCGCTCGCTGAAGGTCCGCGGCTGCGCCAGCCGAGCGGCTTCTGCACGGGTCGCCATTACGTCATCACCCGCTCGCTCTTGAACCGTTTGATGTTCAGGATCATCACGGGGATCATCAGCAGCAGCATGATCACCGCGACCGCGGCGCCGCGGCCGGGGAAGCCGTTGAAGGTGTCGACGAACATCGTGTAGGCGATCACCCGGCTCGACGTGCCGGGCCCGCCCGACGTCATCACGTAGATGATGTCGAACACCTTGATCACGTTGATGAAGAGCCAGACCGTGACGATCGAGATCGGCAGGCTCAGCATCGGCAGCATGATTCGGCGGAAGATGTTCCACTCGCCCGCCCCGTCGACGCGTGCCGCTTCGATGATCTCGGTCGGGATGCCTTTCAGCGCTGCGGACAGGACGACCATGGCAAAGCCGGTCGACGCCCAGACGTACGCGATGATGATCGCGTAGTTGACGGTGTTCGACTGCCCGAGCCACGACACCGGGCTCCCGCCGAGGCCGTGGATCACCGCGTTGACGGTGCCGATGTCCGGGTTGGGGCTGTAGACGAGCAGCCAGATCACTGCGACGGCGGTCGCCGAGATCGCCATCGGGATGAAGATCACCGACTTGACTGCGGACTCGTAGCGCACGCGGATCGTCAGCACCGCGAGCGCGAGCCCGAGAATCAGGCAGAGCGAGATGTAGATGACGACCCACTTGAGGTTGTTGAACACCGCGCCGCTGGGCGGGAAGTGTGAGACGTCGAAGAAGTCCTTGTCCTGGAAGAGATCCTTGAAGTTCTGCAGCCCGACGTAGTTCGTGAAGCTGAACAGGTAGTCGCTGCTGTAGAACGCGAGGCGCACGGTGTAGTACGCCGGGTAGACCACGAACAGCCCGAGCACGATCAGCGCGGGCGCGGCGAACGCGATCCCCTGCAGGCGCTCCTTGAACGAGCCCTCGCGCGGCCGGCCGTACCGGCGCTTCGGCTGCGGAACCTGGACTGGCGGGGCTTGAGCGCTCAAGGCGGAAACAACAGCGCCCGCCGGGCGGCGGGCGCTGTCGGGTCAATGCGGCCTAGAACTCCTTGGCCGCCTTCTTCTGGAAGTCGGACAGGATGCTGCTGACACTGCCCGGCTTCTGGATCGCGTTCTGCAGAGCCGCTCCCCAGTCGTCGGCGAGCGTGCCCGGCAGCGTGTCCGAGCCGTCGAACAGGAACGTCTTCGCGCTTGCGACCTGGGCCGCTTCCTTGCGCACGAGGAGGTTCGGGTAGGCGCTCTTGGTCACCTGCTTGTTCGGCGAGATGATCGCGCCCGTCGAGACCCAGATCTTCCCCGCCGCAGCGGAGGAGATGTACTTCAGGAACGACCGCACGTCGGCGTTGTCCGTGAACGCCGCTGCGAGGTCGCCGCCGCCGACCATCGGCTGACCGTACTTCGCCTTGATCGTCGGCCAGTAGAAGGAGTTGATCGTCTTCCCTGCCTTGAGGGAGGTGTTCACCTGGTCGAGTGCGATGCCCCCGACGAAGCCGCCCTCCATGTAGAGCTGCGCGGAGGGGTTCTTGCCGAAGACGCGGCCGATCCCGTCGACGAACGCCGTGCCGAGCGCGCCCTGCACGCCGCCCGCCAGGTACTTGTTGTTCAGGATCTGCGTCATCTGCAGCACGGCTCGCTTCACGGTCGGATCCGTGAACTTCGTCTTACCGGCGAACAGCGAGAGGTACTTCGCCGGGCCGGCCGTCCGTGCGTAGACATTCTCGAACCAATCGGTGAGCGTCCAGGAGTCCTTCGCGCCCTGCGCCCACGGGTTTTGCCCCTTCGCCTTCAGCTTCTTCGTGACGGCGAGCAGCTGGCCCCATGTCTGCGGCACCTTCAGCTTGTACTTCTTGAACTGATCGGGCCGGTACCACATGACGCTCTTCGAGTTCGCCTTGGCGGCGACGCCGTAGACCTTCCCGTTGACCGTCCCGAGCTTGATCCAGGCCGGGCTGTAGCGCGCCTGGAGGTACGACTTCGAGAGGCCCATCGTGCCGAGGTCCTTGACCGCGCCCTGCTTCGCAAGGTCGGAGAGAACGCCCGGCCGCGGGATGATCGCGATCTCCGGCGGGTTGCCGGCCGCGAGCCGCGTCCGGATGACCGGCACGAAGTCACGCGCCGTCGTGTAATTCACCTTGATTCCGGTCGACTTGGTGAACGCGTCCGTCACCTTTATGAACGCGTCCTTCTCACTCCCGCCCCACAGCGAGAGCACTTCGATGGTGCCTGCTGATCGTGCTGCCGGCTTCGAGCTCGCAGTCGCAGCGAACGTCGCGGCGACGGTGCACAGCACGACGGCCAGCAGAACGAGCCAAGAACGTCGTCTCAAATCAGTCCTCCTCGTCCCAGGCGGCGATTTCCGGTCCGCCATTTCCAAAGCCCCGCCGCGATCCTACCCCTTTCAACCCGTAGAAACGAGGCTTTCTTCGGTCTCCGGGTCGAACAGGTGGAGCTTGTCGTTCGGGATCGTGAACTCGACGCTGTCGCCAACCTGCACCTTGCGGTCGCTCGAGACAAGCGCCACGATCTCGTTGCCCTCGGTTTGCGCGTGCAGGAGCTCCTGCTTGCCGAGGTACTCGACGACGTCGACCTTCGCGGGGAAGTGGACGGCTCCGTCGCCGCTGCCGTTTGCAATCTCCAGGTCCTCCGGCCGGAAGCCGATCTCGAGCTGCTTGCCGTGCCGCTGCTCGGCGATCTTCGCGCGCGACCCGCTCAGGTGGAGGAGCTGCTCGCCCAGCTTCAGCTTGCCCTGGTCGGCGCGCACGGTCGCGAAGTTCATCGCCGGCGAGCCGATGAACGCTGCGACGAACTTGTTCACCGGGCGCTCGTACAGCTCGGGCGGCGGGCCGACCTGCTGCAGCACGCCGTCGCTCATCACTGCGATGCGGTCGCCCATCGTCATCGCCTCGACCTGGTCGTGGGTGACGTACACGGTCGTCGTGCCGAGTCGCTGCTGGATGCGCAGGATCTCCGCGCGCGTCTGCACGCGCAGCTTCGCGTCGAGGTTCGAGAGCGGCTCGTCCATCAGGAACGCGGCCGGCTCGCGCACGATCGCCCGGCCGAGCGCGACGCGCTGCCGCTGCCCGCCGGAGAGCGCGCGAGGCTTGCGGTCGAGGAAGCGCTCGAGGTTGAGGATCTTCGCGGCCTCCTCGACGCGGCGCCGGATCTCCTGCTTCGGCGTCTTCAGCAGCTTCAGCCCGAACGCCAGGTTGTCGTAGACGGTCATGTGCGGATAGAGCGCGTACGACTGGAACACCATCGCGATGTTCCGGTCCTTCGAGGGGACGCGGTTCACGATGCGGTCGTCGATCTTGATCTGCCCGTCGGTGATCACCTCGAGGCCGGCCAGGCACCGGAGCGCGGTCGTCTTGCCGCAACCCGACGGCCCCACCAGGACGAGGAATTCCCCGTCCTTGATCAGCAGGTCGAGGTCGTTGACGGCAACGACGTCGTCCGTATAGGCCTTCGTGACGTGGTCGAAGGTGACGCTCGCCATTGGCGCCGGAACTCTACTCCGTCAAGGCTTCGGCGCAAAGCCGCTGGAACTGGGCGACAAGTTGCTCGCTCTCGCTCAGGAGGCGGCCCTCGGGCAGGACGCCCGTGCGGACGCCGCGCTGGACGCCCTCGACGAGCGCGGTGTCCTCGCGGCCGATCTGGTCGTCGAAGGCGATTAGCTCGTCGATCCAGGCCTGGTCGACCCCCGGCGCGAAGAAGTAGTCCAGGAAGCGGGCGGTGCGCTCCGGCCCGAGCGGGAGGATCGGCCCGCACGAGAGATTCGGCTGCCCCGGGAAGACGTTGATCCCGAAGTTCGGCCACAGGAAGTGGAACTGGCTGCGCCCGACCTCGCCGTGTGCGAGAAACGAGTCGCCGTTTTCGCGCAGCGGCCCGAGCTGGCTGGACGTCAGCCCGGCCGGCTCGAGCCGGTACGAGTCGGGCGACACGTCGACTGCGGCCGTGAAGCCGGGGTGCGCGACCGCGCAGTGGTAGCACTCGAGGAAGTTCTCGCAGGCGATCTTCCAGTTCGCCTCGAGCTCGTATTCGGTGCGGAACCGGAACTCGAGCGCGTCGACGTCGACGATCTCGGCGAGCCGCGCGGGGACGTCGCCGAGCGCCTCGGCCAGCGGCGCAGCGTTCGCGTCGGGGTTGACGAAGACGAATGGGCCCCACGTGTC
>JBKOVW010000220.1:0-3775 GCA_046724095.1 Actinomycetota bacterium
GCGTGTCGGGTCGGACCGTGCAAGGGCAGACGCTGTTCACGACGAACGGCTCCTGGAGCGGAACGCGCCCGTTCGCGTTTCGCTACCGCTGGCTGCGCTGCGACGCGAGCGGCGGCGGCATCGACGGCGTCGACTGCAACACGATCCCGGGCGCGACGCGGCGCACGTACGTCCAGCGCCTCGCGGACGTGGGTCACCGCATCCGCTCGCGCGTGATCGTGTCGAACGCCGACGGCACGGCGAGCGCGAACTCGAACGCGACGCCCGGCGTCGTCCAACCGGCCTCGGCGGCCGGCGCGCCGGTGAATGCGAGCCCGCCGGCGATCTCGGGCACGCCGCAGCAGAACCAGACGCTCTCGGCGACGACCGGGACGTGGAACGGCGCCAAGCCGCAGGCGTACTCCTTCCAGTGGCGGCGCTGCGACGCGGTCGGCGGCAACTGCGCCGACATCGCAGGCGCGACGGCGAGCACCTACGCCCCGAGCGCCGACGACGTCGGCCATGCGCTGCGCGTCCGGGTGACGGCGCGCAACTCGCTCGGTGCGCGCTCGTCCACGTCGACGCCGACCGGCGTCGTGGCGAAGGCGAGCCTGCCGAGCGGGCAGACGATCTCGATCAACGACGTGGCGCTGCCGAACCGGCTCGTGATCGACCGGCTGCAGTTCGTCCCGCTGTTCCTGCGCTCGCGGGCGCCGTTCACCGCCCGCTTCCACGTCTCGGACAGCCGGGGCCACCCGGTGCAGGGGGCGCTCGTGTTCGTCGTCGGCATCCCGTTCGGCAACACGACGACGCCGCCGGAGCAGGCGACGGGGGCGGACGGCTGGGTGACGTTCACGATCCGCCCGACGTTCCGGCTGCCGCTCGTGCCGCGCGGGAATCAGCCGTTCTTCGTGCGCGCGCGGAAACCGGGCGAGCGCCTGATCGCCGGCGTCTCGACGCGCCGGCTCGTCAACCTCAGCGTGCGCGCCTGAAGATCGCTGTCGTAACGCCCGACTGGCTCAGCCGCACTGTGCACTTCGCCCGCTTCCCATGGCAGACGCCCTGCCAGCGCGCGAAGCGCCAGTGCGGCCGGGCCTTCGCACGCAGCACGATGACGGTGCCTGCGTCGTAGGTGTCGTCGTCGGGGCTGCGCGTGACCGTGCCGTGCCCGCGCACGTGGACCATCAGCCGGACGATCTCGGCGGGATTCTTGCGGCAGCCGGCGCGGATGACGGCCTCGTAGGCGTTCACCTCGCCGCGTGCGCGCACGTCGACGTCCAGCGGAGTCGACGTGCTCATCAGGATCTGCTTGATCTCCGCCGGCGTCAGCCCCGGGTTGCACGAGAGCATCAGCCCGGCGATGCCCGAGACGGCCGCGGTCGCGGAGGACGTCCCGCCGGGCGACGGCCGCAGGCCGAACGTCGTGAAGTCGCTCTCGGCGGCGACGTCGACCCAATTGCCGTGGTTCGACTCCGGATAGAAGTTGCCGACGCGCACGGCTCTCGGGTTCGACGACGCGAGCACGTTCGCGGCCGGGTCGCTGCTGCCGTTGTTGCCGGCACAGATGAAGACGGGGACGCCGTGCGCGATCGCCCGTGCGATGGCGGCGTTCAGCGGAGCGTACGCCGGTAGCCCGCGGTCCATGAAGCGCGAGAGGTTGATGACGTCCGCGCCGTGGTCGACCGCCCAGTTGATCCCCGCTGCGAGGTCGCTGTTCAGGTGGCGGTCGTCGGCGCCGGAGATCTTTACGGACATGATCCGGCACTTGCCGCAGATCCCCGCCACGCCGATGCCGTTGTCGATCTGCGCTGCGGCGATCGCGGCCATGGCCGTGCCGTGACCGTTCTGGTCGGGCGTGCTCGAGCTGTCGTCGAGGATGTCGCGACCGGGGACGAAGTCGAAGTCGGGATTCGGCGCGGTGCCGCTGTCGATCACCGCGATCACGATCGCCGGGTCGCCCTGCGTGAGCGACCACGCTTGGGGCACGGACATCGCCCCGAGCGCAGCGACGTTCGGCCCGTAGCCCGGGTCGTTCGGCACGAAGGGGACGGTGGCGGTGACCACCGTCGCGATCAGCAGCCGCAGCATGTGCCGATTATCGGCTGCTCAGCGCAATTTCGAGAGGACTTCGGTAAGCCGGCGGCGCTCGTCGCCGAGGTCGGCCACGACGGCGGCGAGCCGCCGCTCGCCGGTGGGAGTGAGGCGGATGGAGATCGCCCCCGGCCGCTCGCGGTCGAGGTCGCGGCGCACGAGCCCGCGCTTCTCGGTGCGGAGCACCAGCTCGGTGATCGTGCTCTTCCCGAGTTGCAGCCGCTCCTCGAGCTCGCGGAGCGTCGCGTGGCCGTTGCCGGAGCGCGACGTCTTGACCATCAGTAACAGCTGATACGTGCGGGAGGTCAGACCGGCCGCGCTACTGGCGTCGTCGCTGTGCCGCTGGAAGGCGCGCAGCGCCTCGCGCAGGCGCGCGGCGCAGCTGCCGCCGTTCGCGTCGCACCGACGCCACTGTTACGTCCTCAAGGACGTCCACGTCGGCCGCACGCTGCGCGTCCGTGTCACGGCGCACAACTCGCTCGGCGCTCGCGCGGCAACCTCGACGCCGTCGGGGGTCGTCACGAAGGCGGCATCCCGAGCGGGAACACGATCTCGATCAACGACGTCGCGCTGCCGAACCGGCTCGTGATCGATCGGGTGCAGTTCTCCCCGTTCATCCTGCGCTCGCGCCGCCCGTTCACCGCGCGCTTCCGCGTCACGGACCTGCAGAACCATCCGGTGCAGGGCGCGATGGTGTTCGGCGTCGGCATCCCGTTCGGCAACACCGCGACGCCGCGTGAGCAGGCGACCGGCGCGGACGGCTACGTCACCTTCGTGATCCAGCCCACCCATCGCCTCCGGCTCTCGCGCGGCAGCCAGCCCTTCTTCGTCCGCGCGCGCAAGCCGAGCGACCGGCTGATCGCGGGCGTTTCGACGCGCAGGCTCGTCAACCTCAGCATTCGCTAGTTCGCTGGGAACCCCGAGCACAAACGGAGGCCGCCTAGGGTCAGGCGGCCTCCGTGCCTTTTCAGGCGCGGATGCCCTTGTCGCGCAGCTCTGCGAGGGCGCGATCGGATTTCTCCAGTCCCTCGAGGCCTTGCGCTTGTAGCACCTCGTCCGTCTTCGTGAACTGGACGTCCCGGTAGTCGACGACCTGAATCTGGTTGCCCCACGGGTCATGGAAGTCGAGGCCACGTCCGGTGACTGGCACGCCGAGCTCGCGCAGGCGCGCGCGAACGGCCTCCTTGTCGTCGACGACGAGCCCGAAGTGACGTGCCTGATCCGGCGATTGCGTGCGGCCCTGCGAGAGCGCGATGAACTGATCGCCCATGTCGATGAAGGCCATGCCCGAGATGCGGCCGCGCAGCTCGAGCGGGCCGAAGATCGACTCCCAGAACGCCAGCGCCTCGTCGAGGTCACCCACCTCGAGTGCGATGTGGTTGATTCCCACCAGCTTCGGCACTGCGCTTCAAGACTCTATGCGCTGTACCGTCCGGGGGGTGACGGTGATCGTGATCCTTCTGGTCGTCGTGCTCCTCCTGGTGCTGGCCGGCTCGCTGGTCGGCCTGGCGTTCTCGCTTCTTTGGCTCGCCGTCACGGGTCTCGTGATCGGCGCACTCGGGCGTCTCGTGCTCCCCGGCAGGCAGGACGTCAGCCTGCTCGCGACGGCGCTGATCGGGATCGCCGCAAGCCTCCTCGGCGGGATCCTGGCCAATCTCTTCGACGTCGGCTGGATCATCCAGTTCCTCGTAGCGGTCGCACTCGC
>JBKOVW010000401.1:0-3658 GCA_046724095.1 Actinomycetota bacterium
GATGTCGGCCGCGGTCTGCGGCTTCCCATCGCTGCGCGACGCCATTGACTGCGTCGTCACGGTCTCCCAGCACGGTATCCCCGTGGCCCGCATCGAGCTGCTCGACGAGATGCTCATCGAGGCGATCGACCGCTACGCGAACATGGACCACCCCATCGCCCCGACGCTCTTCCTCGAGTTCCACGGCACCCCCGACGAGGTCGCCGCCCAGGCCGCCGAGACCGAGGAGATCGCATCAGAGCACGGCGGCAAGGGCTTTCGCTGGGCGACCGACGAGTCCGAACGCCGGCGCATGTGGGAGGCGCGCCACAGCGCCTACGACGCGACCCGTGCCCTGCGTCCCGGGACCGCGGCCCTCACCACCGACGCCTGCGTGCCGGTCTCGGGCCTGGCGGACGTCGTCCTGCAGACGCGCGCCGACCTCGACGAGCACGGCCTGACCGGCTCGATCCTCGGCCACGTCGGCGACGGCAACTTCCACGTCACCCTGCTCATCGACGCCGACGACCCCGCCGAGGTCGAGCGCGGGATGCGCTTCCACGACCGCGTCGTCAGGCGCGCCCTCGAGCACGGCGGAACGTGCACCGGCGAGCACGGCGTCGGCTACGGCAAGGCCGGCTATCTCGAGCTCGAGCACGGTCCCAAGGCCGTGCAGATGATGCGAGCGATCAAGCACGCCCTCGACCCCGACGACATCTTCAATCCAGGGAAGGTCGTCGACGCGGCGGCGCTCGCCCACGACTCGCGCCCCGCCTGATCCGGCGCTACCCTCAGCAGTGCAGGCCAGGCAGCCGCGGCGGGACAGACAGCCCGTCGAGGAAAGTCCGGACACCACAGGGCAAGGTGGTCGGGGAACCGACCCGGGGAAACCCGCGGGAAAGTGCCACAGAAACACACCGCCGATAGCGGAGCCTCTCGAGAGCTCCGCACAGGCAAGGGTGAAATGGTGCGGTAAGAGCGCACCAGCGTCGCGGTGACGCGGCGGCTCGGCAAACCCCACCCGGTGCAAGGCCAAGCAGGACCGTTCGCAGGTTGCCCGCCAAGGTCCAGGTCGGCCGCAGAGATGGATGGCTGCCCAACGACAGAATCCGGCTTACCGGCCTGCTACGGAAGAGCCCCGCGCGAGCGGGGCTCTTCTACTTACGTGCATGCCGGCGCGGCACTGCCGGCGGGTGGATGTCAGGAGCTGTACTCGGCGGCGAACTGCGCCACCTGCGGCCGGCCCTTGTGCCCGGCTTGCTGCATGATCCCCGGGACCTCGGGGTCGGACGCGAAGTTCTGCCAGCCCTCCACGTCCCAGTCGAAGGCCACCCAGACCCGGTCGGCCTCGGCGGGATCGCGGTAGACACGCGCGCCCTTGGACCCGTACTGCTTGCGCTTCTCCGCGCTCGTGGTGGAGAAGATCTCCAGGAAGCGGTCGAAGTCCTCGACCGTCGTCGTCGCGAGTAGCATTGCCTGTCCTTTCGTGGTGTGTTGTCAGTGGTGCTGGACCTAGGTCCTGCACTCAGGCGGAGAGCACCGGCATGTCGACCAGGCGCTCCTGCGGATCGATCGCCCCGAGGCTCTCGACGATCTGGAACTCGCCGCCTCGCGCCTGCGCGATGTACATGTGCAGGCGCAGGTGATGCTGGCCCGGCACCATGGCCGCCGGCCCACCGGGGCCCTCGGCGATCTTCGCGTGATCCAGGGCCGCGATCACGTCGGCCTGTGCGAGCGAGCCCGCCTGCGCCACGGCCGCGGCCCAGAGCCGCAGCCCGCGGTACAGGCCCGAGCACCCGCTGCCGCCGGTGAACTTCGCGTCGCCGGGGTAGAGGGCGTCGTACTGCGCGAGCAGCTTCTCGCTGAACGGATCGCTCACGGCCTGGTAGTAGTCGAGGCAGCCGTAGAGCCCTTCGACGTGGGTGGCCGGCACCATGTTCAGGAAGTTCTCGTCGAAGTACGTGCAGACGAGCTGGCCGCCGCGGCGCGTGAAGCCGGACTCGTACAGCTGCTCGAAGAAGGGTGTGACCCCCGGCGGCACGATCGTGTTGAACACGACGTCGGCGCCACTCGAGGTGATCTTCTCCACCGTCGCCGCGTAGTCCGTGTGGTCGAGGGGGAAGTACTCCTCGCCGACGATCGCTCCGCCGTTGGCGGTGACGACCTCGCGGATGCGCGCGTTCATGACGTGCGGCCAGATGTAGTCGGCTGAGGGCAGGTAGAAGGTCTTCGCCCCCGTCTCTCGCATCAACCATGGGAGGAACGGGTCGACCTGCTGCGCCGGCACCGGGCCGGTGCAGAAGATGAGCGGATCGGACTCCTGTCCCTCGTACTGCTCGGGGTAGATGTAGAGCGTCTTGCCCTCCACCACGGCGGGACCCTTGATGGCCTGCCGCGTCGAGCTGTAGATGCCACCGAAGATGACATCGACCTGATCGCGCTCGACGAGCTTCGTCGCCACGGCGGCCGCGGTGTCGTCGTCGGTCGCGCTGTCTTCGATGTGCAGCTCGAGGTGCCGCCCGAGCAGGCCGCCCTTGGCGTTGATGTCGCCGATGACCATCCTGGCGACGTTGGCGTTGGCCAGTCCCACGAACGAGAGCGGGCCGGTCTGGTCGGCGATGACGCCCACCTTGATGGGCTCACTGCCAGGGGTTGACGATGCGGCCATCGGGTCCTCCGTCGAGAAGAAGAGCGTGTCAGCCGTCCGAATACTTGACGGCTCGTGGGAGCATTCTTCTCGGCCGTATAAGCCGATACATCGGGAGAACACCCCATTTCTGACCAATCCCTTCGCCTTGGCGAGCTCGTCGCGACATTGGCGCTCGCGCAGGACAACGCCTTCGGCCAGCCGCTCGAGTCACAGCTGCGGTCGTGCCTGCTCGCGAGCTGGATCTGCGAGGCCGCGGAGTTCGACGACGAGCTGTGCGCGACCGCCTATTGGGTGGCGCTCCTGCGCTACGTCGGCTGCACGGGCCATGCCCACGAGGTCGCCACCGTGTTCGGCGACGAGATCGCGATTCGCGCCCAGACGCTGGTCCACGACGCCGCCAACCCCACCGAGGTCATGCACGACGTCATGGCGTTCGCGACGGCGGGTCGCAGCCCCGAAGAGCGCGACGAGATCGTCCGGATGATCCAGGAGACGGCCCGCGAGTGGGCGGTCTACAACTTCTCGTCCGGGTGCGAGGTGGCCGACATGCTCGTGCAGCGGCTGCACTTCGGCCCCGGCGTTCGTGAGGCGTTGGCCTTCACGTTCGAGCGCTGGAACGGGAACGGCTATCCGGCGCATGCGCAAGGCGAAGCGATCCCGCTGGCGATGCGGGTGGTGCACCTGAGCCACGACATGGAGGCGATCGGGCGGCTCTTCTCAGCAGACCACGCGCTCGATGCCGCACGCGATCGCCGCGATCGAACGTACGACCCGGCGCTCGCCGACCTGTTCGTCGAGCATGGACGCGAATGGTTCGAACGGCTTCGCACCACCGAGCCGTGGGATGCCGTCCTGGCACTCGAGCCCGAGCCGCGCCGCACGCTGGAGGGCGAGGAGCTCGACGATGCCCTCATGGTCGCGGCCGACTTCATCGACCTCAAGTCGCCGTACATGGGCGGGCACAGCCGCCGATGCGCGGAGCTCGCTGCCGACGCCGCTCAGGTCCTCGGCTTCGACGACGATGCCGTC
>JBKOVW010000157.1:0-2672 GCA_046724095.1 Actinomycetota bacterium
AGGCCGAGCCACACGACGGCGTCCATCCGGCCGAGCGCGGAGGCTATGTGGCCGAACAGGTCCTCGGTGGAGTCGGCGGTGTAGTAGGGGAGAATGCCGCGCACGACCGCTACGGACGGCGGGCCGAGCGGCATCAGAACTGCGGTGGCGACCCGCCGGAAGGTGCGGATATCCGCACCGCTGGCGGTCTGAGGCGGAGCGATGGTTGTGGTCATGGGATCAGGCTGCGGCCGGAAGACTCCCGCGTGCGGGCGGCGGCCCTGCAATAGCTGCGTACGAGCCGCCGCCTGGCACAGTCACGTAGAGGCTTGTCCGCAGGTCGCGCCGCAGGTTGCGCACCTTGACCCGGTGCGCCGTGCTGGAGGCCGAGGCGGCGCAATGCCTCACCGGGCAAGGTCGAACCGATCGAGGTTCATGACGTTGTCCCACGCGGCTACGAAGTCACGCACGAACTTCTCCTTCGCGTCGTCGCACGCGTACACCTCAGAGATGGCTCGAAGCTGAGAGTTCGAACCGAAGACGAGGTCGACGGCGGTGGCGGTCCACTTAACCTCGCCGGTGGCGCGATCCCGACCCTCGTACGCGTTCTCGGCCGAGGCGGACGCCTTCCACTCCGTACCCATATCGAGCAGGTTGACGAAGAAGTCGTTGGTCAACGTGCCCGGCCGGTCGGTGAAGACACCGTGTGGGGATTGCCCGACGTTGGCGTTCAGCGCCCGCATGCCGCCGATCAGAACCGCCATCTCGGGAGCGCTCAGGTTCAACATGAACGCCCGGTCCACCAGCAGGGTTTCCGGCGACAACTTCTCGCCGGCGCGGACGTAGTTGCGGAAGCCGTCGGCGGTCGGTTCGAGCACGGCGAACGACTGCACGTCGGTCTGCTCCTGCGAGGCGTCCGTGCGTCCCGGCGCGAACGGGACCGTGATGTCATGCCCGGCGTTCTTCGCTGCTTGCTCGACGGCCGCGCAGCCGCCCAGGACGATCAGATCGGCGAGCGAGACCCTCTTGCCGCCCGACTGCGCGCCGTTGAAGTCCCGCTGGATCTGCTCGAGGGCCTGCAGCACGGTGGCCAATTCGGCTGGGTTGTTGACCGCCCAGTCCTTCTGTGGCGCGAGGCGGATCCGCGCCCCGTTGGCCCCGCCGCGCTTGTCGGTGCCGCGGAAGCTGGCCGCCGACGCCCAGGCCGTGGTGACCAACTGCGAGACGGACAGGCCCGACTCGAGGACCTTGCTCTTGAGTGCGGCGATGTCCTCGTCCGTGATCAGGTCATGATCGACCTCGGGGACGGGGTCCTGCCACAGCTGCGGCTCCGGAACCCATGGGCCGAGGTAGCGCGAGATCGGTCCCATGTCGCGGTGCAGCAGCTTGTACCACGCCCTCGCGAACGCATCGGCGAGCTGCTCCGGATTCTCGTGGAAGCGCTTCGCGATCGGCCCGTAGATCGGGTCGACCTTCAGCGCGAGGTCCGCGGTCAGCATCATCGGGGCGTGCCGCTTCGACGGGTCATGAGCGTCCGGCACCGTGCCCTGCGCCGACGGATCCTTGGGCGTCCACTGCTTGGCCCCGGCGGGGCTCGTCGTCAGTTCCCAGTCGTACCTGAAGAGGTTGTCCAGGTACCCGTTGTCCCATTTGGTCGGCTCGTTGGTCCATGCGCCTTCCAGCCCGCTGGTGAGCGTGTCGGCGCCCTTGCCGCTGCCATACGTGTTCTTCCAGCCGAGGCCCTGCTGCTCGATGGGGGCAGCCTCGGGCTCCGGACCGATGTACTGGGGATCGACCGCACCGTGGGTCTTGCCGACGGTGTGGCCGCCGACGATGAGCGCAACCGTCTCCTCGTCATTCATCGCCATCCGACCGAACGTTTCCCGGATGTCCCGGGCGGATGCCAGCGGATCCGGGCTGCCGTTAGGCCCCTCCGGATTCACATAGATCAGACCCATCTGTACGGCGCCGAACGGCTTCGCGAGCTCCCGGTCGCCGCTGTAGCGCTCATCGCCGAGCCACGTGTCCTCGGACCCCCAGAAGATCTCCTCGGGCTCCCAGATGTCCTGTCGCCCGAAGCCGAAGCCGAACGTCTTGAACCCCATCGATTCATAGGCACAGTTGCCGGCGAAGATCAGGAGATCGGCCCAGGAGATCTTCCGGCCGTACTTCTGCTTGACCGGCCAGAGCAACCGGCGCGCCTTGTCGAGGCTCGCGTTGTCGGGCCAACTATTGAGGGGGGCGAAGCGCTGAGCGCCGCTGCCGCCACCGCCCCGGCCATCGGCGATGCGGTACGTACCCGCGGCATGCCAACTCATCCGGATGAACAGCGGCCCATAGTGGCCGTAGTCGGCCGGCCACCAGTCCTGCGACGACGTCATCAGCTCGAACATGTCTCGTTTGAGTGCGTCGAGGTCTACGGTCTGGAGCTCTTCTGCATAGTTGAAATCCGGGCCCATCGGGTTAGACCGGACCGAGTGTTGGCGGAGTACCTGCAGGTTCAGTTGGTTCGGCCACCAGTCCTGGTTCGTCCTGGGCCGGCCCGGTACTGCAGTCGGGGAGGGGATAACAGGGTTTTCGCTTTCGCTACCACGGTCAGACACGTCGTCCTTCTCCTGTCTCGCTGTCTCGTCCTGCTGGTCGCTGTGGATGGATGCTGGGTTGCGGTGCCGGTAGCTAGCCCGGCGTGGAGG
>JBKOVW010000153.1:0-4102 GCA_046724095.1 Actinomycetota bacterium
CGCACCGGCGAGAACAGCACCGGTAGGAAGGGCAGGAAGCAGCCGATGCCGCTGACGATGAGCGTTTCCTTGACGCCGATCTTGCTCGCGAGGACGCCGCCGATGATCGAGCCGAGCGGGATCGTCCCCCAGACGATGAAGCGCATCACCGAGTTCATGCGCCCCTGGATGCGCTCGGGCGTGATCGCCTGCCGCAGGCTGACCTGCGTCACGTTGTAGATCACGTTCGACAAGCCGCCGACGATGAACGCCGGGATCAGCACGGCGAGCGCCGCATTGCCCTCGGGAGCGAACGGGACGACGAGGAACGTCGGCGCGCCGATGATCGAGGCGCCGATGATCGTGCGGCCGACGCCGAATCGTGAAGAGATGCGGTTCGCGTTGAACGCGGCGAGCAGCGGGCCGACGTTGCTGAGCGTGAACGCGAGCCCGATCGCCAGCGGACTGAGGTGCAGCTCGCGGCGCGCGAACACGAGCAGCACGGCGAAGCCCATGTTCCCCCAGAAGTTGAAGAGCGCCGTGCAGGCCGCGATGTTCTTCAGGAACGGATGCCTCAGCACGTAGCGCAGGCCCTCGCGCAGTTCCTCGCGCATGCGGCGGCGGGGCGCGTCGGTGCGCACCGAGCTTTCGCTCTTGCGGATCCCGAAGATGAAGAGCGCCGAGCCGACGTAGCTGACGGCGTCGAACGCGAGCGCGGCCGGCGCGCGCAGGAAGTCGATCACGATACCGGCGAGACCCGGGCCGCCGAGCTGCGCCGCGGCGCGGCTGATCTCCAGCTTCGCGTTGCCGTCGATCAGCTGCTGCCGCTCGACGAGCGACGGGAGGTACGACTGGTACGCGACGTCGAAGAACACGGTCGCGATGCCGACGAGGAAGCCGACGACGTAGAGCTGTGCCATCGTCAGCTCGCCGAGCCAGTAGGCGACGGGCACCGATCCCAGAAGCACCGCGCGCGCCAGGTCGCCGACGACGAGGATCGGGCGGCGCCGCAGCCGGTCGACCCAGACGCCGGCGGGCAGGCTCACGAGCAGGAACGGCAGGAACTCGACGGTCGTGAGCGCCGCGACCTCGAACGCGCTCACGTGCAGCACGTCGATCGCCACGAGCGGCAGCGCCAGCTGGGTGAACTGCGTCCCGAACTGGCTGACTGTCTCGGCCGACCAGAGCTTGACGAACTCCGGATGCCGCCAGAGGCCTCCGGTCGGCCAGAGCGTCATGCGCCGAGCGGGCCGGGCGCGCGCTCGAGGCGGACGTCGCCCGAAACCGTCTTCGCGTAAACCTCGACGAGCGGTGCGTCCTCAGCCGGCGCAGGCTGCGCCGGCGCGTCGGCAAGCTCGAACTCCGAGCTCGTCGAGCCGCTGACGGTGTTCGCGTCGATGAAGACGCGCGAGCCGCGCCGGATGCCGATGCCGATGTCGCCGGAGACGGCGCGCAGCTCGACGCGCCCGTTCACGACGGCCTCGTAGCGCTGGTCGCCCGACACGCTGGTGCCGCTGATCGAACCGCCTGCGTCGTGGACGAAGACGTCGCCGGAGACGACCTGAAAGTTGGCACTGCCTGCAACGGCCGCGACGTGGACGTCGCCCGAAACGGTCTTGACATCGAGAATCCCGCCGACGGTCTCGAAGTGGACGTCGCCGCTCGCGGTCTTCACGTGCGCGTTCCGAGCGTTCTCGATGCTCAGGTCGCCGGAGGCGGTCTTGACGTCGACGTCGCCGTACTCGCCCTGCGCCTCGAGGTCGGCGGACTTCGTCTTGACGTCGAGCTCAGCCCCCGCCGGACAGGAGATGCGCAGGCGCATGTCCGGCGTCCCGAGACGGATGTCGGGGCCGCCGCTGAACGAGATCCAGACGCCGTGGCGCGTGCGCACCTCGACCGTCACGTGGAAGACGTCGCCGCGGCGGCTCGACTCGATCCGCGCCGCGGCGACCATCTCCTGGACCTGCTCGTTGGTCGAGACCGCCTCGAGCACGACGTGGGTCTCGTCCGTGTTCGCCGTCTCGATCTCGATCTCGCCCGCGGGCATGTCGAGATCGAGGCGTACGGGGCCCGGCGTCGAGAACGTCTCGGAACGCATCAGATGTGACCCCGGATGTTGTTGAAGTAGCGGATGTCCGCGAGGTACTTGTCGCGCGGGCGCACCGCGGAGCGGAGCAGCGGGCGAACCTCTTCCTTGCGGCGGATGGTGTTCGCCTCGCGGCGCGGCATCAGTGCCAGCGCGAGCCCGAACGGGAGTGGGAGGACGTGCATCGTGACTCCTTTCAGCTCTGGCCGTAGCCGGTCATGCGGCGGCCGCCCGGATGCGATCGCCGCTTCGTGGGGTCAGCGCTGCGGGTGATCTGCTGCAGCAGCCAGGTGTTCGCCGACACGCCCGCCTCCTGGGCGGCAGCGTCGACGATCGCCTTGAGCGTCTCCGGCAGGCGCAGCGTGATCCGGGCGCTGAGGTCTTCGAGACTGGTGGGCGGAGGCGCCCCCGGCTCGGGAACGTAGACCAGCTCCGGCTCGCCTCCGGTCACGCGCACCTCCACGTGGCCGTCGGGCAGCTGGTTCGTGAGCTCCGCGGCGGCCTCGCCGAGAGCGTCCATCAGCCGGAGCCGGAGGGATGACTCGAGGGCTGCGCTGATCCGGCGGGCTGCTTCCGCGATTGCGTCGTCGCCGATGCCGGCGACGTTGGCCAGATCCTGCTGGAGCGCCTCGACGTAGGCCGCCACGTTCATCGGCAGCACTATGACATCACGGTGATGTCACGTCAAGCAGCTAGTGGCATCACTACGGAGTCACCGTGACGCAAACACCGCAATTTGCGGCCATTTCCAGCCAGGCGACACAGAAGCCGCCGCGAAGGCCAGCGCGCAGCGCGACCTACGCGGCGGCGGAACTGATGCGATGCGAGCACGCGCAGCCTGCTCGCACCGCACGGAAGAGACAGCCGCCGACCAGCAGGGAGCGCGCGGGCTGAACCCGTGCGCGTTCCCGCGAAGCGGCGTACAACCCCCGGTCTGACCCCGCAGGGTCAGACCGGCGAGTCGAAGACTCCAAACCAGCGGCTGAGGTCCTGCTCGACTGGCAGTTCGGGCTCGAGCTTCGCCTTGAGCTCGAGCTCCTCGGCGTTGTCGCGCTCCTGCCCCTCCCCGGTGGGAACGAAGGGCCAGAAGGCACCGCGCTTGTAGCCGTAGATCCAGTAGACCGGGTGCTTGCCGCCCTCGAACTTGAAGACCGCCGCGAGCAGCTGCGGGCCAAAGCCCTGCTCCTGTAGCCCCTGGGCGACGGCGTGAACGGTCGTGACCTGGTCTTCCAGCTCCGGGTCGTGGACGACGATCCAGGTGTAGCCGAACTTGTCCTCGCGCCGCTCGAGCTTCGAGCCCGAGTCGCCGGCGATGCCGTCCAACAGCTGCTGAAGGTCGTTCTCGGCGCGGACGAAGTCGCCGGCCGAGAGCGGCTTGAAGCAGATGCCGCCGGCGCCGGCCGAGCGGAGCCCGAGCTCGGTCTGCAGCGTGATCGCCGCCGTTGTCAGCGCGAAGAGACGCTCACCCGCCGGCCCGGCCAGGCTCTTGCGGCCGAACAGAACGTCCCGCAAACGCAAATTAGGAGACCGGGCGGCCCATCTCCCGTGCGATCTCGGACAGCGCGGCGAGGCGCTTGTCGAGCGGCGGGTGCGTCATGAAGAGCTGGCTGATGGAGCCCTTCACGTTCGCGGGGATGATGAAGAAGGCATTCATCCCCTCCACCTCGCGCAGGTCGCGCTGCGGGATCCTGAACATGTCGCTCGAGATCTTCTGCAGCGCGCTCATCAGATGCTCGGGCGCTCCGGTGATCAGGGCCGAGCCGCGGTCGGCCGCGAATTCGCGATAGCGGGAGATCGCGAGGATCAGGATCTGGCTGAGGAAGTAGGTCACGACCGAGACGAGCAGCACGATCAGCCAGACCGGGACCGAGTTGTTGTCGCGGCGGCCGCCGCCGTACATCCCGGAGTACAGGCCGAACCGGGTGAGCAGGCCTGCGAGCATGGCGAAGAAGCTCGCGACGGTCATGATCAGGACGTCGCGGTTCGCCACGTGCGACAGCTCGTGGGCGAGCACGCCCTCGATCTCCTGCGGCTCGA
>JBKOVW010000243.1:0-8017 GCA_046724095.1 Actinomycetota bacterium
AGGATCCCCTGGATCTCCTCGGCCTCCGTCACGTCGCCCGCCACGGCGACTCGAACCATCTCGCTCATTGCGGCGCCGATGATACGACCTCTTGCTCGCGGCGGCGAGATGCCCCGCCCTTGACCAGCTGCGGCGTCCCCCGCTCCGCATAGGGCACCTCGACGACGTCGAAGTCGCGCGGGACGACCGTCTCCGGGAAAATCGCGCGCGCCTCCTCTGCGATCTCCGGCCCGAAGTACCGGCTGGAGAGGTGCGTGAGCACGAGCAGGCCGACGTTCGCGCGTTGTGCGACCTCGGCCGCCTGCGTCGCGGTCTGGTGGTTCGTCTCCTCCGCGCGGTCGCGCTCCTCCCCGGCGAACGTGGCCTCGGTGATGAGGACGTCGGCCTCCCACGCCGCCTCGACGACCTCCTCGGAGGGCGCCGTATCGCCGGTGATCACGAGCTTGCGGCCGGGCCGCGGCGGGCCGAGCACGTCGTCCGGCTTCACAGTGCGGCCGCCTGGGAGGGTCACAGGCTCGCCGCGCTGCAGCGCGCCGCGCTCCGGGCCGCTCGGCACGCCGAGACCGTCCGCCGCGGCGACGTCGAAGCGGCCGGGGCGCGTGGCCTCGATCAGCGACCAGCCGAGTGCGGAGACGCCGTGCGCGACGCCGAAGGTCGCCAGCCGGTAGCCGGCGCGCTGGAGCACCTCGCCGGGCTCGACCTCGACGAGCTCGAGGTCGTACGTGAGCCTGCCGACGACACGCTTCAGCGACGCGAGCAGATCGACGAGGCCGCGTGGGCCGTAGACGCGCAGCGGCAGCTCGCGGCCGCGCAGCGCGAACGTCTTGAACATTCCCGGCAATCCGAGCACGTGGTCTGCGTGAAAGTGCGTGACGAAGATCTCCTCGAGCTCGAGCAGCCCGACCGACGAGCGGAGGAGCTGGCGCTGCGTCCCCTCGGCGCAGTCGAAGAGCAGCTTGTCGCCGCCACGCCGCGCGAGCAGCGCTGCGGGCGCCCGCTGCGCCGTCGGCATCGAGCCTGCAGTACCGAGGAAGACGACGTCGAGATCCACGGCTCGATTCTAGGTTGGGCCTCTCGGAACGAGCCCGTGCGTAAGCTGCTTTTCGTGGGGGCGGCGACCAACGTCCACGTGACGGTGTGGGGCGACGGCGAGCCGGCCGTCCTCGTGCACGGCAGCTTCGGCTGGGGTGAGGAGACATGGCGCGAGCAGCGGCCGCTGGCGGACGACCACAAGCTCCTGGTCCTCGATCGGCGCGGTTTCGGCGCTTCGCCGGCGAATGGACGCGTCGACTTCGACCGTGACGCCGACGACGTCGCCGAGCTGCTTGGCGAACGCGCCCATCTCGTCGGCCACTCCTACGGCGGTGTCGTCTCGCTGCTGGCCGCAGCCCGTCGGCCGGATGCGGTGCGCTCGCTGGTGCTGATCGAGCCGCCGGCGTTCGGCCTCGCACGCGGCGACGACGCGGTCGAAGCGCTCATCGCCAACATCGAAGCCGCGGCCGCCGCCACGCAGGATCCGAGTGAGTACCGCGCCGCCTTCTTGCGCGGCTTCGGCTTTCCGGCGAACGCGACACCGCTCGCAGGCGAGAGCCTGGCCGCCGCGCGGGCGTCGATGACGGAGCGGCCGCCGTGGGAGGCCGACATCCCGCTCGACGAGCTTGCAGGCGCCGACCTGCGCGTGCTGCTCGTGCAGGGCGACTGGTGCCCGGCCCCGACGTCGGCTCGCGCGCTGGCCGGCGAGGCGTTTCGGGCAGTCTGCGATGTCCTGTACGACCGCCTCGAGCCGGAGCGTGCGCTCTTTCCCGCCGCGCACAACCCGCAGAAGCTCGGCGAGGTGTTCAATGACCGCGTGCGCGCGTTCTGGGAAGCCGCTTGATCGACGTCCGCGATGCGATCCGGCTCGAGCCGTCCGCGGCCGAGCACGAGCGGATCCGCGAGCTCTGGAAGAAGCATTCGATCGCGGAGGACGAGCGCGACCTCCCCGGTCTCATCTCGACGCTGACCGAGGACTGCGTCTACGAGCTCGTCCAGACGGGCCATCGCTGGGAGGGCCATGAGGGCGCCGCGCGCTTCTACATGGAGCTGCTCGGCGCGTTCCCCGACATCCACTTCGACCTGACGCACATCGTCATCGGCCCGCAGGGGGTCTGCGAGGAAGCGGACGTCACCGGAACCCACGAAGCGGCCTGGCTCGGCTTCCCGCCCTCGCGCGAACGGTTGCACTGGAAAGTCGTGATCTTCTTTCCGTGGGATCCGGACAGGCGGCTCTTCCGTGGGGAGCGGGTGTACGTGGCCGGCCTGCCGCTGATCGAAGCGCAGTAGCTAGGGGAGCACGAGGCGCTGCCCGGGCACGAGCGTCGTGCCCGTGAGGTGATTCCGTTTCTGCAGCTCCCAGATCCCCTCACGCGGGTCGCCTGGATAGTGCTTCGCGGCGATCGACCACAGCGTGTCGGTCGGCTGGACGACGTAGCGAACCGGCTTACCCGCGCTGCCCGAAGGGTGAGCCGCGAGGCCCACCGCGAGAGCGGCCACGAGGACGATGATGGCGACTCGAACGAACATGCGTTCGCATGCTATCGAACACCCGTTCGCCCTGTCAAGAGCGGTCCAGGGTCACGAGCTCCGGGGTGATGAAGGCGCCGCGGATCCGCAGCACCAGCATCGAGTGGACCGGGTGGCGGCGGCGCTCGGTCGGCGAGCCGGGGTTCAGGATCCAGAGGTGCTGGAACTGCTCGGCCTGCGGGACGTGTGTGTGCCCGTAGACGACCCCATGGCAGTCCTCGAAGCGCGCCGCCAGGCGCGCCTCGCGACCGGCCCGCGGCCCGGCGTCGTGGACCATCCCGATCCGCACATCCCCCACCTCCACTACTCGCTGCGCCGGCAGCGATGCCTTCAGCGCCGGCTCGTCCATGTTCCCGCAGACGCCCTCGACGGGCGGCCCGATCCCTCGCAGCTCTTCCAAAAAGCCCACCGACACGAAGTCGCCGGCGTGTAGGACGAGGTCGGCGCCGCGCAGGAGCTTGACGCACGCGTCCGGCAGCGTCCGCGCGCCGCGCGGCAGGTGCGTGTCGGAGATGACCGCGACGCGGCTCAGGAAGCCGCAGCGACGAGCCCGGGCTCGTGCAGGAAGCGACCGGCCTTCCAAACGAGCTCGCCGTCCGCATAGACCTCCCCGTCCTCGCGCAGGTCGCAGATCATGTCCCAGTGGAGGCCTGACTCGTTCTCGCCGCCGAGCTTCTTGAAGCTCGACCCGAGCGCCATGTGCAGAGTCCCACCGATCTTCTCGTCGAACAGGATGTCGCGCGTGAAGCGGTCGATCTCGTAGTTCAGCCCGAACGCGAGCTCGCCGAGCACGCGTGCGCCCGCGTCCATGTCGAGCAGCGAGTGGAGGTAGTCGTTCGCCGTCTTCGCCTCGGCGTCGACGACACGGCCGCCCTCGAAGCGCAGACGCACGTCCTCGACCGCACGGCCGTGGAAGATCGCCGGGAACGAAAAGCGGATCTCGCCCTCGGTCTCGGTCTCGACGGGGCTCGTGAAGATCTCGCCGTCCGGCATGTTGAGCTTCCCGTCGGCCGCGAGCCAGCGGCGGCCCGGCGACGTTCAGGCGGAGATCGGTGTCCGGCCCCACGATCCGCAGCTCGCGGAATGACTCGAGCTCGCGCGCTCGCGCGTTCAGCTCGGTGGACACCTGACGCCACTGTGTGACCGGATTCTCGTTCTCGCGCACGTGGCATGCCGCGTACACGAAGTCCTCGTACTCGGGCAGGGACATCTCCGCGTCCTGCGCATGCGCCTCGGTCGGGAAGCGCGTCCCGACCCACTTCGCCTCGCCCGCGTCGATGCGCTGCCAGAAGCGCTTCGTCAGCTCACGCCGCGAGGCGATGCGACGGCTGACCCGGTCGGGGTCCGTTTGCGTCAGCGCGCGGGTGTTGCGATCCGCCCAGATCGTCATCATCGCGTCGATCTGCTCGACCTCGAAACGATCGATCTCCGAGACGAACACGAGCTGTTCGTCGCTGGACTCCCCCACCGCGATCACGTCGAGGCCCTCGACCTCGATGCGCGTCCGCGGGTTGCCGCCGGCGCGCACGGCCGACCGGTACGCCTCCGTCACGAGCGGGGCGGCGACGGTCCCGGCGTCGATCCGCAGCTGCTGTCCCGGGCGGAGCTCCAGCGAGTAGTTCACGAGCAGGTCGCCGAGCTTCGCGACGCGCGGATCGAACATGTCGATCCTTATATCCGAAGCGAGTTACCCGCTGAAGGTGCGGGAGAAGACCGTTTCGCGCGACGGGTTCGTCTCCGCGCGAAGGACGATCCTCACCGTGTAGCGGGCGTTGCGCAGCTTCGGCAGCTTGAAGAGGACATCGCGCGCGGCGTCACCGGCGCCGTCCGCACCGGTCAGGCGGCGCGTGCTCGACGGCCGGGTGATGTTCACCTGGTACGTGAAGCCCTCGTCAGCGCGCAGCACGAACGAGCGCGGCAGCGCCCTGAACGTGGCGCGGGCGCCGACGACGTTCTCGACGTGGCGCCACTCGACGGTCCTGGCGTGACACGACCGGTTCGCGAGGATCCCGTCCTTCACCGTTGCGAACGACGCGCGACGCGACCCGTCCGGCAGCACCACGCCGCTCTGCCATGCCGCCAGGTTCGTCTCGTCGACGGCATGGAAGAAGTTCAGAAGCGCGACGTCGGGATCGCACGCCATCATCGCGATCAGCTGCGCGTAGTAGCGGCCCTGAGTCGCCTCGTCGACGAGCGGCACGTTCTCGGAGCCGCTGTACAGAGACGCCTTGTCCGGCGAGACCTTCGCCTGGTAGCCGACCTCGTCGACGAAGATGCGGACGTGCGGCCCGTCGCCCGCCGCGCCGGCCTCGCGGAAGAGGGGTTGTGCGGTGCCGTGAAATGCGTCCCACCATGCCTGCTTCAGGCGGTCGAAGTTGGCGCAGCCGATCTTCGGCCAGAGGTAGCCGACGGACGGCGCATCGGTGTTCACGTTCGGATAGCAGTGGACGGAGACGTCGTCCGCGATCGGCTTCGTGCGGCCGCTCTGGCGATACGCGTCGCCGACCTCCTTCAGGAAGCGGATCGGGGAGTGCGAGACGTTGCTCGGAGCATCGAAGTCGTCGTTGCCGCGCGGTGACAGGCCGAAGGCGATCACGTCGATGCCGGGGTCCACCCCCTTGAGCGCGTCGTAGCAGGCGGCCATCGCCTGCTCCTGCACGTACCCGGAGATACCGTTGCCCTGGTCGTCGAATTGCGGCTGGTGGAAGCGCGGCTGGTTGCCCTCGTTGAGGCAGATGAACTTCCGCACGTACGGGTACCGCTCGGCGACCCTGGCGGCGTACTGCGCGAAGAGCTGGACGCCGTTCGGCGTGTCCGCGAGCGCCCGCGCCTTCAACGGGTAGACCGCGAACATGACGTCGATGCCGCGGCGCTGCGCCTCGGGTACGGCACGGTCGAGGAACGCCTGGTCGACGATTGTGTTCGGCTGCGAGGGATCCCAGAAGACCGCAATCCGGTTCTCGGTCATGCCGAGCTGCGTCAGCATCGTGAAGAAGCCGGCGCCGCCGTCCTCGGCGTACTTGCCGGCGTCGTCGGCGACGCCGAAGGTCGTGCTCGACGCCGCCCCGGCAAGGGCCAGCGCCAGGCACGCGGATGCCAGGGCCGCAGTGATCCGCCACATGCCTCCGTTGTCGGCAGATCAGGACTGTGCGTTGAGCACTGCTTCGAGGAGTTTTCCGGCGCCGAAGCGGACGGGGTCGTCCGCGGGCAGGCCGGTCTCCTCCGCTGCCGCCGCGACGGCCGCGCGCGCTTCGGCCTCGCGCACCGGCGACGTGTTGAGCGCGATCGCGGCGACCTTCGCGGGCCGCCGCTTCAGCGACATGCGCTCGTGCAGCCCGACCAGCTCGCGCAGGCTCGGCAGCGGGGAATCCGTGGGGTCGCCCTCGGTGATCGTCCGCCCCACTTCGTGGCAGAGCACGTACAGGTGCGGCGCGCTGCCGTGGATGAGCCCGACCGTCACGCCCGAGTAGATCGGGTGCAGGATCGCGCCCTGCCCCTCGACCCACAGCAGGTCGCCGCGCTTCGCTCCCTCGACGACCAGGCGCTCTGCCGCGCCGGCGAGGAAGTCCGACACCACCGCGTCGACCGCGATCCCCCAGCCGGCGATCGCGATGCCGGTCTGGCCGGTGGGAACGAAGACGGAGCGCAGGCCGCGCTTGCGCGCCTCGAGGTCGAGCTCGCACGTCGCCGTCATCTTCCCGATCGCGCAGTCGGAGCCGACGGTCAGCACGATCGTCGCGTCGACCTCGAGGTTTGCGCCCGTGGCGGTGCTCAGGTCGCGCGGCGGCTCGCGCAGGTCCCGCAGCTCCACGCCGTGCTCGCGTGCGAGCTCGGGGAGTTCCGGGATGTCGTGCAGGCGTACGTGCAGGCCGTTCTCCAGGTCGAGCCCACGCGCCACGCAGCTCTTGAGCAGCTCCTGCCAGTCGCCGGGAAAGCGTCCACCCTGCGTGACCACGCCCACGAGCGCGGTGTCCGGCCCGTGCTGCATGCCCTCATCGACGGTCGCAACGATCGGGACGCCGTCGTCGCTGTCGCCGGCGCGCTGCGTGTCGAGGATCGCGACCACCGACTCGCGGCGGTAGCGCATGACGCCGCGCAGCGTCTTGCCGTAGTGGACGTCGTCCGAGAATCCCTCAGCGAGGATCAGGTACTTCTTCTCTGACACCGAGTCCTGGTTCGTCTGCGGGAATCTGAATGCCGTCGAGGAACGCGACGCCCGGCCAGGGATCGTGCGCGAGCAGGAGATTGCCGTCGAGGTCGACGTGGTCGCAGAGCGACGCGACCTGGGCCGCCGCGGCGATGCCGAGCCCGGACTCGATCATGCAGCCGAGCATCACTCGGAGCCCCAGTGCACGCGCGGCGTGCGCCATCCGCACGGCCTCGCTGATACCGCCCGACTTCGCGAGCTTGATGTTGATCCCGTGCGCGCGCTCGGCACACGACGCAACGTCGCTCAGCCGGTGGCAGTCCTCGTCGACGTAGATCGGGATGGGCGACTCGGCCTTCAGCCTCGCGCCCCCGGGATCGCCGGCCGGGAGCGGCTGCTCGCAGTACTCCACGCCCAGCTCGGCGAGCTGCGGCAGCGAGTCGAGCGCCTCGTCGAGGGCCCAGCCCTCGTTCACGTCCACCTGCAGCGGGGCGGTAGCGCGCTCCCGCACGGCACGCACGCGATCCACGTCGCGCCCGTCACCGGCGCCGAGCTTCAGCTTCAGGCGCTTGAAGCGCCGGGCGACCTTTGCGGCGCGGTCGCCCATGTCGTCGGGCTCGCCGAGCCAGATCGTCCATGAGGTCGGCGGCCCGAGCCGGCGCAGCCCGAGCAGGCGCCACACGGCCGCTTCGGCCAGCTTCCCATGCAGGTCGTGAAGCGCGGCGTCGAGCGCCGACCGGGCCGCCCACTCGCGCGGCTCCAGGCGCTCCTCGATCTCGTCGAGCGCGTACGGGTCGTCGCCGAGCAACGTGCCCGCCTCTTCTATGTACTGCAGCGCCGACTGCGCGCTCTCGTCGTAACGCTCGATCGGCGCGCCCTCGCCGAAGCCCGAGAGGCCTCCGTGCCGGATCTCGACCTGGACGACGTCGGCCGTGTCCTGCGAGTTGCGGGAGATCACGAACGTTTCCGCGAGCTCGAGCGTCGCGATGCGTGCCGTGACGTCCACGGGGGCTACACTAGACGCCCTCGCGCCTGTAGCTCAGGGGATAGAGCGTGCGCCTCCGGAGCGCAAGGTCGCAGGTTCGATTCCTGCCAGGCGCATGAAATCGCGATTAGCAGGAAGTTCGCGCGAGGCTGGCGGGAACGATTTCCGGGCCGTTGTCCCGACTGGCAAATCCGGGCTCCCTGCGACGCTGGCTCGGCGTTCGAGCTCCGCCCCCCACAGTTCTTGACGATGAATTAGCTGAGAGCGGGCGGAAGCGGATCGTCGTGCCAGACAGTTAGCGACCGCGTTGGGCGGGTCAACGA
>JBKOVW010000414.1:0-5204 GCA_046724095.1 Actinomycetota bacterium
GTGCGCTGCCCGACGTTTCCGCGTGGGTAGCGGCACAGGATCTTCCAGTTCGAGCATGCGCATGGTGTGGTGGCCAAGATCGACCAGCCTCCGACCGGCTGCTGCTCGTGCCTCGGCGCGGACGCTCCGTAGCGCTGCGCCCAGCGGTTGAGCCACGCGTCATTGTCCAGAAAGAACTTTCGGTCGGTGATCGCCGCCTCATGACGCTTGTTTCTGAGCCCCGCCGGGCAGGTTATTCTCGCGCCGGGTCGGGAAACCAGAGAGCAGGTCATCCGGAAGCGCGCCGACCAACCGCGGAGGTCGCTATGAGCACCACCGTCCAGACCGCCACCGACATCAGGTCCTTCCACATCGACATTCCCGACGAGAAGCTCGCCGAGCTGAATCGCCGCATCTCCGCGACGCGCTGGCCCTCCCGGGAGCTGGTCACCGATCGATCGCAGGGCGTGCAGCTCGCGACGCTCCAGCAGCTCGCGCGCTACTGGACGACCGAGTACGACTGGCGCAAGGCCGAGGCGAAGCTCAAGGCCTTGCCGGAGTTCACGACCGAGATCGACGGCGTGGACATTCACTTCATCCACGTCAAGTCGGCGCACGCGGACGCGCTGCCGTTGATCATGACCCACGGCTGGCCCGGCTCGGTGATCGAGCTGATCGACTCCGTCGGCCCGCTGACCGACCCGACGGCTCACGGCGGCCGCGCCGAGGATGCCTTCCACCTCGTGCTGCCCTCCCTTCCGGGGTACGGCTTCTCGGGCGAGCCGGTCGAGGTCGGCTGGGACCTGGGCCGGACCGCACGGGCCTGGGCCGAGCTGATGCGCCGCCTCGGCTACACCCGCTACGTCGCCCAGGGCGGCGACGTCGGCGCCGGCGTCACCGACGCGATGGGCCGCCAGGCGCCCGAGGGGCTGCTCGGCATCCACACGAACCTGCTCGTGCCGGCGCTGAGCGGCACCATGCCGACGGACACCGACGAGGAACGCGCCGCGGCCGCGCAGATCGCCACCTTCCAGCAGTCCGGAAACGGCTACTTCGTCGAGATGGCCACCCGTCCGCAGACGATCGGCTACGCCCTGCTCGACTCCCCGGTCGCCCTGGCCGCCTGGATGGCAGACCACGACACCGACGCCTACTACAAGATCGCCCGCGCCTTCGTCGAGGGGCAGCCCTCGGGCAACCTCACCCGCGACCACATCCTCGACAACGTCACGCTCTACTGGCTGACAGGCACCGGCGCCTCCGCGGCCCGGTCGTACTGGGAGGCCTACGGACCCGACGCGCCGGCCGCTCGCCAGCAGCCCTTGCCGCCGCCGCCGATCCCGTTCGCCTTCACGACCTTCCCCGGCGAGATCTGGCGGACGCCGCGCAGCTGGGTCGAGGCGAGCTACCCAAACGTCATCTACTTCCACGAGGTCGAGAAGGGCGGCCACTTCGCCGCCTGGGAGGAGCCCGAGCTGTTCTCGACCGAGATCCGCGCCGCGTTCAGCTCACTGCGCTGATCGGCGCCGGCAAGCGGCGCGCACGAGAAGGTGCGCGCCGCTCGCGGCTTGTTGTCCAGAGCGTCTTGTGCTCTCTCGCCAACCCGCTGCCTTGCGGGCAGACGTGGTTGTAAGTCGAGTGACACAGGTGCAGAATCGGTGCCGCGGAAGCCGGCGAACGACGACGCCTGCCGTGTGCCGTCTTCCGGAGGTATCGCGCTCTTCGTCAGGGGGAGGTCGTCATGGGTCGGTTCCGCCACGGGCGACAACGGATTCGCCGCGCACGTCGTCGGCCGCCGGGTAGGTCTTTCCGGTTCACGTTCGCAAGCCTTCTCGCCGCGGCACTGCTAACCGCGGGTGCGGCGGATGGACGCCTCCTCTCCGCGGCGCCCGACGGCCCTGGTGCGCTGTCGCACTTCGACCTTGCGCGCAAGGACTGCCTCGGCAGCGCGCGCAACACGACCTCGAAGGTCTGGTACACGGTCGCGAACGGCGTCCTGAGCGACGTGTACTACCCGACTGCCGACAACGCGAACGTCGAGACGCTGCAGTACATCGTCACGGACGGCGCAACGTTCACCGACCTGCAGACGCGTGACACGACCTACACGGTGCGCGCCCTCGACCGCGGCGGGATGGAGTGCCGCGTGACGACGACCGCGAAGAGCGGCCGCTACCGGATCCTCACCGACTACCTCACCGATCCGGCGCGGAACACGGTCCTCCTGCGGACGAGCATCGAGCCGCTCGTCCCGGCGGCCGCTGGCGATCGGCTCTACGTCCGGCTCGACCCGACCGTGAACGGCAACGGTGGCGGTGGCGGCGGCGGCAACGGCGGCGGCGACGCCGGCACGGTCGACACGTCGACCGGCCATCCGGTGCTCGTCGCCTCCGACCCGGTGGCCGCGACGAACGCGGTCAACCGCGACTACGCGCAGCCGGTGTCCCTCGCGCTCGATGCGTCGAAGCCTTTCGACCAGGTCACGAACGGCTTCGCAGGCACCGCGAGCGACGGGCTGACGCAGCTCGACTCGGCACACGCGCTCACCACGACCTACTCGGATGCGGCGGACGGCAACCTCGTCCAGACCGCGCGCCTGCCCCAGGGTGCGTCCGGGCTCACGCTCGCACTCGGCTTCGGCGGCTCGCAGGCGGCGGCGGTCCAGGCGGCCGAGCAGTCGCTCGCGGACGGATTCTCAGCGGCCCGTCGCAGCTACGAGCAGAGCTGGGCGCAGTACGACGCGGGTCTGAAGCAGCCGCCCCGGAAGTTCGCCGGGATCGCGAATCCGCGCTGGAACGACCTTGTCAACGAGTACTTCCTGAGCGCGAATGTCGTCAAGGCGTCCGAGGACAAGACGTTCCCTGGGGCGATCGTGGCGAGCCTAGCGTCGCCGTGGGGCCAGGCTGTCTCGGCCGGCGATCCTGCGAACACGTACTTCGGCTCCTACCGCGAGGTGTTCGCCCGCGACCTGTACGAGGCGTGGACGGGCCTCCTCGTCGACGGCGACCTCGCCACGGCGCGCGACGCGGTGAAGTTCCTGTTCGACCGGCAGCAGCTCGCGGACGGCTCGTTCCCGCGCAACAGCCTCGTCAACGGAAAGCTCGCGCCCGACTCGTTCGGCACGCAGCTCGACGAGGTCGCCTACCCGATCCTGATGGCGTACCAGCTCGGTATGACCGACGCGAGCCTCTACGCGAATCACATCAGGCCGGCGGCGAACTACTTGATCGCGCACGGGCCGGCGTTCGGCGTCGAGCGCTGGGAGGAGCAGGACGGCTACTCGCCGTCGACGATCGCCGCGGAGATCGCCGGTCTCGTCGCTGCCGGCGAGCTGGCGCAGGCGAACGGCGATGGCGCCTCCGCCGCGCTCTATCGCGGCGTAGCCGACGACTTCCAGCGGTCGATCAAGGGCTGGACGGTGACGACGACCGGCCCGATCGCGCCACGCTATTTCATCCGGCTCTCGAAGACCGGCGACCCGAACGCGGCCATCTCGTACAACGTCGGCAACGGCGGGCCGACGCTCGACCAGCGCACGGTCATCGACGCCGGTTTCCTCGAGCTGTCGCGCCTCGGCGAACTGCCCGCAAACGACGCCGACATCCTCGCCTCGCTCCCGGTCGTCGACAAGACGATCCGCAGCACGACCGCCAGCGGCGCGGGCTGGCACCGCTATAACGGCGACGGCTACGGCGACCGCGCCTCCGACGGCCGACCGTGGCCGACGACCGGCAAGGGCACCGGCCACCTCTGGCCCGCGCTCTCGGCGGAGCGCGGCGAGCACGCGCTCCAGACGGGACAGGCCGGAGCCGCCGCGACCGTGCTCGACTCGATGGAGCGCTTCGCCGGCGGCGTCGGCCTCATCCCGGAGCAGGACTGGGAGCTGCCCGACCTGCCGCCGTCCCCGTTCGGAACCGATCCGACGATGGCCTCGATCGGCTTCGTCAACGGCGGACCCGCCGGATCGGCCAATCCGCTGACGTGGTCTGCCGCGTCGTACGTCCGACTGCTCGGCGACCTGGTCGCGGGCCGTGTCGTCGAGCAGCCCGAGGCGACGTTCTCGCGCTACGTCCGCAACACGCAGGGGCAGACGACGCTGACCGTCGCCGCGCCCGCCGACCAGTCGGCGATCAATGGCTCACCCGTCACCGTCACCGGCACCACCCAACCCGGCAATACTGTCTACGTCGGCGGGACGAACACCGACGAGAACTCGCAGACGACGACCGCCTCGAGCGTGGCCGCCGCCGACGGGTCGTTCAGCGTCGCCATCCCCGTCACCGGCGGGACGACCGTCCTGAACGTCGTCGCCGTCAGCCCGACCGGCGCAACGGCGCACGTGAAGCGGACGGTCGTCTTTGACTTCACGCCCGGCACGGTCGTCCTCGACGTCGCCGACCCGTCGACCGACGACAACGGCCCGGGCAACTACGCGTATCCGACCTCGGACAACTTCAAGCCCGGCGCGTTCGACCTCCAGCAGTTCCAGGTGATCGTCTCGCCGGACCAGCAGACGGTCACGTTCAGGACGAAGATCCGCGACCTGACCCCGACCTTCGGCAGCCCGCTCGGCGCGCAACTCGTCGACGTGTACGTCCGCGCTCCGGGTGCATCCCCGACGAGCACCGCGGCGTCGTTCCCGCAGCGGAACTACGTGATCGCTTCGGGGTCGGCGTGGAGCCGTTTGGTCGAGGTGCAGGGCTTCGGTCAGCGCTACATCGACGCGAACGGCTCGACGGTCGGGACGATCAAGATCTCGGCGAACGCGATCTCGCGGTACATCACGTTCAGCGTCCCGGCTTCGACGCTCGGAGGCGTCCCCGGGTCCGGCTGGGTGTTCACCGTCGTCCTGACCGGCCAGGACGGCTTCTCGCCCGACCAGGCGCGTGGGTTCGCGTCGACCCCGCAGGACTTCTCGTTCGGCGTCTGCGCGGCCCCGAGCACCGACCCGCACTGCACGGTCGATCCGAACACGGTGCCGAAGGCGATCGACGTGATCACGCCGCCGGGCGTCCTGCAGTCGCAGGAGCTCGACTACACGCTGTTCAACCCGGTGACGCTCCAGGGCGTGACGGTTCCCTGAGGACGGTTGCGCCCCCCCGCGAGCCCGACGGCGAGTCGCCGGGTCGACACGAGCTGCTTGCGAACCCTACGCGCCGGCAACCGGCTCGCGAAGCTGATTACGACGGTGCCGGCCGTCAGGCCCCGGGCGGTCGACCCTGGTC
>JBKOVW010000400.1:0-2806 GCA_046724095.1 Actinomycetota bacterium
GGCGTGTGCTGGCTCTTCCAGCCGGTCCGCCGGAGGATCAGGTCGCCGATTCGCGGCGAGAGCTTCTGTCCCCACAGGAGCTTCTGGGCGCCCCAGCCGACGGGGAGCTCGCGGACCGGTTTTTCGCAGCAGTGCAGCACGGCGTCCGCGAACGGCTCCGGCTCGTAGATCGGCGGCACCGGCTGCGGCTGTAGGCCGATCTTCTGCCGTGCGCGGTCGAACTGGGGTGTGTTGATCGCGGCGGGGAGCACGACGGAGACACTCACGCCCTTCCCTTCCTTCTCGAGCTCGACGCGGGCCGACTCGAAGAACGTGCGGAGCGCGGCCTTGCTCGAGCAGTACGCGGCCTGGAGCGGGATGCCGCGATACGAGAGGGCCGACGCGATCTGCACGAAGGTCCCGCGCGACGCGCGCAGGTGCGGCAGTGCGGCCCAGTACCCGTACACGCCGCCGAAGAAGTTGACGTCGAAGACGCGGCGGAGCTCGTCGTCGGAGAGCCGGTGCGCCTCGGCGTAGACGGTGACCATCGCGTTCGCGACGTAGGTATCGATCCGCCCGAAGCGCTCGACGGCCGCGGCGACGAGCCGCTCGACCTGCGCTCGGTCGCTGACATCGGTCTCGAGCGCCAGGTCGACCTCGGCGCCTTCGAGGGCCTCCCGCGTGCGGGCGCCGATGACGACGCGGGCGCCTCGCTGCTTGGCGCGCTCGCCGATCGCCCGGCCGAGACCATAGGAGCCTCCACCGATGACGACGACCTGCTCGGACAGAGGCTTCTTGCGGGCCATCCCGCCGTCGTCTTTCCGTCGCCCGGCCCTCCAAACGCGCTACGCTGACGGCATGCCGAACGTCGGCCCCTGGGAGATCGTTCTCCTCCTTCTTTTGGCGCTGCTGCTATTCGGAGCCAAGCGGCTTCCGGAGATCGGGCGCTCGATGGGCAAGGGCATGCGCGAGTTCAAGGATTCGCTCAGCGGCAAGGACGACGATGACGACCCCGCTGAGCTTCCGATGCAGACGAACGACGCGACAGTCGCCACGCGCGAGCGCGACACCGTCTAGCCCACCATGAGAGCGCTGCCGCGGCGGCTTCGCCACGCCGAGGCGCCGCTTGCGGCGCCGACCTTCAGGACGCGCGAGTCCCTCGCGCGTCCGTCTGGTCACGCATGAAGGCCCTTCCCCGACGTCTGAACCATGGTGAGGAAGCCACCCTTGTCGAGCACCTCGACGAGCTGCGGATGCGGATCTTCGTGTGCCTCGGCGCGCTCTTGATCGGCTTCGCGATCGCGTTCGTGTTCCGCGGGCACCTGCTGCACTGGCTGAACGCACCGCTGCCGGGCCGCGAGAAGAAGCCCATCACGCTCAGCGTGGCCGAGCCGTTCCTGACGTCGATGAAGGTGAGCCTCCTCGCCGGGCTCGCCCTTGCCCTGCCGGTCGTGCTGTGGCAGCTGTGGAGCTTTCTCGCGCCCGCGGTCGAGCCTCACGCGGAGCGCATCGTGCTGCTCTTCGTCCTGCTCGCGAGCGTCCTGCTCGTGGCCGGCGTCGCGTTCGCCTACTGGGTCGTCCTCCCGCAGGCGGTGCACTTCCTCACGAACTTCGACGACCAGTACTACAACTCCCAGCTCCGCGCGCGGGACTACTACGGCTTCGTCATGACCGTACTGATCGCTGTCGGCCTCGTGTTCGAGCTACCGATCTTCCTGCTGGCGCTCGTCCGGCTCGACGTGATCTCGACTTCGACCCTCCGCCGCAACCGGCGGCTCGGGTACTTCATCGTCGCCGTCGTCGCGGTGCTGCTCCCAGGCATCGACCCCGTCACGACGACGTTCGAGATGGTGCCGCTGATCGCGCTGTACGAGCTGTCGATCTGGCTTGCGGTGCTCGTCGAGCGCCGATCGCCGCGAATGGAAGCGGCTAGCCTTAGCGAGCCGTGAACCGAGTCATCTCCGCGGACTGGGTCGTGCCTGTCGAGGGCCCGCCGATCGAAGGCGGCGCCGTCGCGGTCGAGGACGGCCGCATCGCCGCGGTCGGCACGCGCGACGACATCGGTGCCGGTACCCACTACGACGACGCCGTGCTGATCCCCGCCTTCGTGAACGCGCACTCGCACATCGAGTACGCGGTCTACGGCGGGTTCGGCGACGGCCTCGGCGACTTCGCGGAGTGGATCACGCTGCACATCGAGCGCAAGGCGCGGATCGGCTGGGAGGAGTACGTCGACATCGCGCGGCTCGGCGCGGCCGAGTGCCTGGCCTCCGGGATCGCGACGATCGGCGACTGCAGCTACAGCGGCGCCGCCGCGGTCGCGTGCGGCGAGCTCGGCCTGCGTGCGAACGTCTATCTCGAGGTCTTCGGCGCCGACCCGGCGCCGGCGCTCGAGAGCTTCGCCGCGAGGCGTGAGCGTGTCGACGGGTTCCTGTCGGAACGGGTGCGGCCCGGCATCTCCCCGCACGCGCCGTATTCCGTGTCGCTCGAGCTCTATCGCGCCGCGGCGGAGCTCGGGCTTCCGATCGCGACGCACATCACAGAGAGCCCGGCCGAGGTCAAGTACCTGACGACCGGAGAGGGGCCATGGGGCGAGTACGGCGACCTGCTCGTGACGCCGCCGGGCACCACCGGGACGCGGCTGCTCGCAGAGAGCGACCTGCTCGGGCCCAACGTTGTCACCGCACACTGCGTGGTGGTGGACTCGGAGGAGATCGCGACGCTGGCATCGACTGGGACGGCGGTCGCACATTGCCCCCGCTCGAACGCTGCGCTCGGTTGCGGCGTGGCTCCGCTCGCCGAGCTGCGCGACGCGGCCGTTCAGGTC
>JBKOVW010000180.1:0-5380 GCA_046724095.1 Actinomycetota bacterium
GAGGACGCCGAGCAGAAGCAGGTCCTGCGGCCGGGCATGGGCAGCGTCGACGAACTGCGGCAGAAGGCTTGTGAAGAAGACGGCGATCTTCGGGTTGAGCAGGTTGCTCGCGAGGCCCTGCCTGAACGCGCTGCCGCCGACAGGGGTGATCGTCGCCTCGTGCGAGCCGAACAGCGCGCGCAGGCCGAGGTAGACGAGATACAGCGCGCCCGCGAGCTTGATCGCGGTGAACGCCACTGCCGACGCGGCGATGACCGCGGCAAGCCCGAGTGCAGCCGCCAGCGTCCAGAGGAAGATCCCGAGGTTGACCCCTAAGGCAGTCGCCCGTGCCGCTGACCTGCCGTGCAGCAGCGCGTTCTTCGTCACGAGCGCCATGTCGACACCCGGTGTGACGACGACGATCGCCGAGACCGCGAGGAACGGCAGCACGTGCATCAGGCGGATCATGCCTCGCGCGCGTGTAACTAAAGAGGGGGCGCGGGAAGAGAACTGCGGCATCCATCAGGTCCGTCGGCTTCAATGCCGCGAACGTAACCGCGAACGAAGGAGCTTCATGCCGCTCACTCAGAGTCAGCTCGTCGGCGAGGTCGCCGATCGATCCGGCCTCTCCAAGACCGACACGAAAGCCGTTCTCGAGGCACTGGAGGAGGTTGTCCTCGGCCAGCTGGCGGACGCCGAGAAGGTGAAGATCGGCGGTGTCGTCCAGCTCACCGTACGGGTGAAGGAAGCGACGAAGGCCCGCAAGGGGCGCAACCCGGCGACCGGCGAGGAGATCACCATCGGGCCGAAGCCGGCCTCCGTGACGGTGAAGGCACGGCCGCTGGCGAAGGCGAAGGCGGCGCTGCCGTCGGTCGCGTCGGCGCGCCGCAGGCTTGCGGCGTAGCAGCGATTCGGGGCGGGGGAGCGATGCTCCCCCGCTCTTCGAGGTCGAGAAGCCGGCGATCGCGATGGCACACCTGCCGGCGCTCCCCGGAACGCCGCTCTACGACGAGGACGGCGGCCCGGACGCGATCGTCGCGGCCGTGCGCAGCGACGTCGAGCTCCTGACGAGCGCGGGGTTCGACGCTGTCCTCTTCTGCAACGAGAACGACCGGCCGTATCAGCTGAGCGCGACGCAGGAGGGCGTCGCGATGATGACGCGCGTCGTGACGGAAGTCGCCCCGCGCGACCGGCCGTTCGGAGTCGACTACCTCTGGGACGCGCAGGCTGCGCTGTCGGTGGCGGTCGCGACCGGGGCGTCGTTCATCCGGGAGGTCGCGACGGGCGTGTACGAGTCGGACATGGGTCTCTGGGCGCCCGACGCGGCGACGCTGCTTCGCCGCCGGCGCAACCTCCACGCCGAGCATGTACGGGTGTTCATGAACATCACGCCCGAGTTCGCCTCGTCCGTCGGCACGCGCGACGTCGCGATGACGGCCCGCTCGGTCAGCGTGTCGAGCCTCGCGGACGTCATTCTCGTCTCGGGGCCGATGGCCGGGACGGAGCCGTCACTCGAGGCGTTGCAAGAGGCGAAGCGCGGTTGCCCGGACACACCTGTCTTCGCCAACACGGGTGTGAAGTCGACGAACGTCGCGGACTTCCTCAAGGTGGCCGACGGCGTCATCGTCGGCTCCGACCTCAAGGTCGACGGCGGGACGTGGAATCCGGTCGACGCGCAGCGGGCGGAGCGGTTCATGGCGGAGGTGCGGCGAGCGCGCTAGCCGCGCGCGTGCCGCTCGATCTTCCGCTCCAGCAGTTCTTTCACGCGCGGCCAGTCCTCGTCGACGATCGCGTACCACGCGGAGTCGCGAATCGAGTCGGGCAGGATCATGTGCTTGCGGAAGACCCCCTCGAAGGTCGCGCCGATGCCGAGCAGCGCTCCGCGCACCCGCAGGTTGCGGGCGTCCGTCTTGAACTCGACCCGCATCGCGCCCCAGCGCTCGAACGCGTTGCGCAGCAACAGGTACTTCGTCTCGATGTTCGCGCCCGTGCCCCACTGCGCGCGCTCGAGCCATGTCCACCCGATCTCCGTCCTGCGGTGCGCCGGCTCGACGTTCAGGTAGCGCGTGGAGCCGACCGGCCGCCCGTCGACGTGCACGACGAACGGGATCTCGCGTCCGCTCGCGAGCGCCTCGTCGAACCAGCGGGTGAAGCCGAGCGTGTACATGTTCGTGAAGCGGTGGATCTGGGGCTCGCGCTCGGCCGCCTCGCGCAGCCCTGCGCGGTGACGCTCGGCGATCGGCTCGACGCGCACAATGCGGCCTTCGAGTGGCCCCGCCGGTCGCAGGTCGTTGGCGCCGGCCGGCGTCGGGTAGTCGGAGCTCATGGGCGTACTTTCGTCGGTTCGGGCCATCCGCTGGGCCTGTAAGCACGAGCGGGACCAGGTGTCCTACTGGATCGCGCTCGCGCACGAGCGCTTCCCGCGATGAACGTCTCCGGGGACGACGCGCACGCGGCCATCCGCGTGTACGGAGAATCCGTCCCGCCCCGGCTTCGGTAGGGTCCCCCATGTGGTTGCGCAGCGCGCGACGCTGCAGGGCCGGACGGCAGACCGGATCGAATCGCTGCTGTCGGCTCGCCTGTTCCTCGAGCCGCAGCTCGCAGACGGCCGCCTGTACTTCATCTCCAGCCTCTCGGGACACCTGAGCCTCTTCGCGATGGACGAGGCCGGCGGCGTTCCCGAGCCGCTGCTGCCGCCGCAGATCGCCCTGCAGAATCCGGAGCTGATCGGGGGCCTCTCGTTCCACGTGCTGCCCGAGCTCGACCAGATCCTCGTGATGATCGACCACGACGGTGACGAGATCTACCGGCCGTTCCTCATCCCGCTCGGCGGCGGCTTCCCCGAGCCGCTGGCCGGCGACCGCTTCGAGGGCTATCGGTCGCACCTCGTGGAGGTCGATCGTGACGCGGCGATCGCGTACTTCGCGGCCGAGTCGCGCACGGAATCGCTCATCCACGGGCTCCGCTGCAGCCTGCACACCGGCGAAGTCGAGGACCTGCACGCGAGCCCGTACGGCGCCGTTCCGGTCGCATGGAGCAGCGACCACTCACGCGTCATCCTCCAGGACGAGTACCTGATCGGCGACGGCATCCTCTACGAGATCGACGAGGGCGCCCGCAAAGTGCTGCACGGCACGCCGATCGACGCGCGCGAAGACGGACGCGAGTATGCGCGTCCGGGCTTCCGCTCCGTCCGCATGACTGCGAGCGACAGCGGGCTGGTCGTCGTCACGACCGTGTTCGACGACAAGGGCACGCCGGCGTATCTGCCGCTCGACGGCGGGGAGCTCGAGCAGGTGAAGGTCACGGGAACCGTGCACGAGGGCGTGGGGGAGCTCGAGCGCCTGCGGCATCTCGAAGACGATCGCTTCGCAGCCGTCTACAACATCGACGGCGTGTCGTGGGTGTATGACACGTCCTTCGACGAACAGTCGCGAACCCTCTCGCTCGACCGTGTGCTCATCGGCGACGGCGAGCTCGCCGAGGGAATGCTGCACGGGCTCGATCTCGACGAAGCGAGCGGCCGGTTCGCCGCGGCCTTCTGCACGGGGACGATGCCGACGCAGCTCTACGTTCTGGATACGGCGGTCGCGCCCCGTACCCGCGAGCGCGCGCTCGGGCTGCCGCCGCAGCTGCTCTCTCCCGGCGAGGAGGCCTCGTTCGAGTCGCACGACGGGCTGCGCGTGTCGGCGCGGCTCTACCTGCCGTCGCCGGAGCTGGGGCACGAGGGGCCGCGGCCGCTCGTGTACTACATCCACGGCGGTCCCCAGGGGCAGGAGCGCCCCAACTTTGCGTGGTTCTCCATGCCGCTCATCCAGATCCTGGCGCTCGAGGGCTTCGCCGTCTTCGTCCCGAACGTGCGCGGCTCCACGGGCTACGGCCTCGAGTACACGCGCCGCGTCGACCGCGACTGGGGCGGCCAGGACCGCCTCGACCACGTGCACGCGATGACGGAGGTGCTACCCAACGACGAGCGCATCGACGTCGAGCGCGCGGGCGTGATCGGCCGGTCGTACGGCGGCTACATGACGCTGACCCTCGCCGGTCGCCATCCGGACCTCTGGCGGGCGGCGGTCGACATGTTCGGGCCGTACGACCTCTTCACGTTCATGCAGCGGATCCCCGAGACGTGGAAGCCGTACTTCGCGCTCTCCCTCGGCGACCCCGACAAGGACCGCGACTTCCTCGTCGACCGCTCGCCGAGGACGCACATCGCCGACATGGAGTGCCCGCTGTTCGTCATCCAGGGCCAGAACGACCCGCGGGTCGTCGAACAGGAGTCCCGCGATCTCGTCGAGTACCTGCGTGGGCTCGGCAAGGACGTCGAATACCTCGTCTTTCCGGACGAGGGCCACGATGTGCTGAAGCTGCCGAACCGCGTGCGCTGCTACGACGCGATCACGTCGTTCTTCTCAGAGCAGCTGAACGCGTCGTAGATCGGCCTCGGTGTTGATGTTCGCGAGCTCGCCGGGCTCGAGCTCCACGATCGTCGCCTCGACGTCGCGCAGCGTGTAGTCGCCGCGCTCGAGCTTCCGTTCGAGCTCGGGGAGCAGTGAGCGAGGATAGGCGCCGGGCAAGGGGCCGGTCTGCGGGCGCGCCGGGGCCGCGGCCGCCAAGCTTCGCAGGGCGCCGGCGGAGACGAGCGGACAGTCCACGGGGAGGAAGAGGCAGACCTCGTGGCGGGCCGCGCGCAGCCCCGCGACAACGCCGGCGATCGGCGCGCGCACGGCGCTGCCGTCGTCGACGACCGGGAACGGCAGCGCCAGCTCGTCCCGCGTCTTCCCGACCGCGAGACGCTCGTCGCACGCGTCGGCGAGCGTGCGCCAGGCGCGCTCCGCGAGCGTCACTCCGTCAAGGCGGGCAAGCGCCTTCGGCGAGCCGAAGCGGGTGCTCGCGCCGCCGACGAGGAGCACGCCGGTCACTCCGTGATGCGCCATGGCTCCGTGTAGACGTTGACTCGGCCGTCGCGCACGAAGCCGCAGAGCGTCACGCGGCGGTCGGCGGCGAGCTCGACGGCGAGCGAGGACGGCGCTCCGACGGCGACGAGCACGGGACAGCCGGCTACGGCGGCTTTCTGCACCAGCTCGAACGAGAGGCGGCCGCTGACGCAGAGAATCGTGTTCGCCAGCGGCAGCATGCCCTCGCCGAACGCCCAACCGACGACCTTGTCCATCGCGTTGTGGCGGCCGACGTCCTCGCGCACGCAGAGCCGCTCGCCGCGCGCCGAGAAGAGCCCGGTCGCATGCAAACCGCCCGTCGCCTCGAAGGCGGCTTGTGCGCCGCGCAGCTGCTGCGGCAGACCCGCGACGAGCGCCGCCGCGACACGCAGATCGCTGTCGACGCGCGCCGCCTCGACGGCGACCGCCTCGAGCGCGCCCTTTCCGCAGACGCCGCACGACGA
>JBKOVW010000291.1:0-4679 GCA_046724095.1 Actinomycetota bacterium
GCCCCAGACCGTCCACCCGTGCGGGACGCCGAGCTCGCCGCGCGCCAGGGCGACGACGCCGAGGCCGGCGCAGGCGGCCGCCATCTCGACGAGCGTGAAGGCGACCACGTCGTACCGCGGCGCGAAACGCTCCAGCAGGACCCCGCCCACGTCACGGCGGCGATGCGCGAGCGGAAGAAGGCAAGCGCGATCAGCGGCGTGAGCACGACGTACATGCCCGTGATGAACCCCGTGCCGGAGACGGTCGTCCGCTCGAGACCCGCCGTTCTGCAATGCGTACCCCGCCGCCAGCAGCAGCCCGAGCAGCGTGGCCGCCGCGACACCTGTGCGCCCGAGCGAACGGACACGTCTCGTGCCTGGCACCGCGAGCGTGACCGTGGCGATCGCGAAGCGGACCGCGAGGAACGCGAACAGCGGGTAGAGCGCGACCGCGTCCTTGACCTGCACAAACGTGACGCCCCAGACGGCGGTCATCGCGATCAACGCCGCAAGCCCCATGTCGTTCCCTAACACAGCGAAGGCGCCGCGAACGGGCGCCTTCGCCGAACGGTCGAGCTAGCAGGCTCGACTACGACGAGGAGGAGCCGCCCTCCTCGCCGCCGCCCATGCTGCCGCCGCCGTTGCCGTTGCCGCCGGCGCCTTCCTGGCCGCTCCTCCTTCTAGAGGGTCGGAGACGGACTTTTCCTTGTGTTTTCACACAGCAAACCTTTGCGTACACTCGAAAGCGTGGAACCGCTGCGCGACTCGTGGGGACGCGAGATCAAGTCGGTGCGCATCTCCGTCACCGACAAGTGCAACTTTCGCTGCACCTACTGCATGCCGGCGGAGGGGCTCGAGTGGCTGCGGCGCGACGAGATCCTGACGTTCGAGGAGATCGCGCGGCTTGTAAACGTCCTCGCGCGCCTGGGCGTCGACGAGGTGCGGCTGACGGGCGGCGAGCCGCTGGTGCGCCGCGACCTGCCCGTGCTCGTGGAGATGCTCGCGCGCATCGACGGCGTCAGCGACCTGTCGCTGACGACGAACGGCGTGCTGCTCGACCGCCTGGCTCAGCCGCTGGTCGCCGCAGGTCTCCAACGTTTGAACGTCTCGCTCGACACGCTCAACCACGTGCGCTTCGCGGAGATCACACGGCGCGACGCGCTCGACGCCGTCCTCCGCGGGTTGGAGGAGGCGGAGCGCTACCCGCAATTGCGGCCGATCAAGGTCAATTGCGTCGCGGTCAAGGGCTTCACCGAGTCGGAGGTTCCCGCGCTCGCCGAGCTCGCCCGCCGGAAGCCGTATGTCGTCCGCTTCATCGAGTTCATGCCGCTCGACGCCGACGAGGCGTGGCGCGAGGACGACGTCCTCACCGGCGGCGAGATTCGCGCGATCATCGAGGCGCGCCACGGACCGCTGGAGGAGCTGCCGGCGAAAGCGTCGTCGACTGCGCGCCGGTTCCGCTTTGCCGACGGCGCGGGCGAGATCGGCTTCGTCAACCCGGTGTCGGAGCCGTTCTGCTCGACGTGCGACCGCATCCGCCTCACCGCCGACGGCCAGCTGCGCACGTGCCTCTTCTCCCGCCGCGAGTGGGACCTGAAGCAGCCGCTGCGCGACGGGTCGTCCGACGAGGAGCTCGTCGACCTCATCCGCTTTGCAGTGCGCCACAAGGAGCTCAAGCACCGCATCAACGATCCCGGCTTCGTCCGGGCTAGCCGATCGATGTCTCAGATCGGGGGCTGAGCCCGCCGCTGCTCTGATGCCGGCGTCGCAAGCGGCGCCTCAGAGGTCGATGTCGCAGATCGAGGGATGAGCAGCGACGTGCGCGACGTTTAAAATCGATAGGTATGACTGCCGCCATCGCAGCCGGAAGGCGCTATTTGCCACGTGGTTATGCGGATTTCGGCCGACAGCTGCTGATCTGGTTCGGCTTCCTGGCTGCGTATCAAGTCGCACGAGGTGTAGCCGATCGGAACCCGACCCGGGCCTTCGAGAACGGCTGGCGGGTCATCGATCTCGAGCAGCGGCTGACCGGCCTCCGCGAGCTGACCTTCCAGGGCTGGACCCAGTCGTCGCACTTCCTGGCGGAGCTCGTGTCCTGGACGTACTGGAACTCCGAGTTCACGGTCATCGGCATCGCGCTGCTCTGGGTCTACCTGCGGCGTAACGCGGCGTTCACGCGCTTCCGGAACACGATCCTGCTCGCGAACGTCCTCGGCCTCATCGGCTACATCCTGCTGCCGACCGCGCCGCCGCGCTTCTTCACCTCGGTGGGCTTCTCCGACACGCTCGGCCAGCTCGGCGGGCTCAACCACGGCAGCGGGCTCGTCGAGCTCGCGTCGAACCCCTACGCTGCGATGCCGAGCCTGCACGCCGCCGATGCGCTGATCGTCGGCGTCGTGCTCGCCTCCGTCACGCGCCGCTGGCCGATCAAGGTTCTGTGGCTGTTCTGGCCCGTCTGGGTCTGGTTTGCCGTCATGGCGACCGGCAATCACTTCTGGCTCGACGTCTTCGCCGGCGTGATGCTCGGGGCGATCGCACTGCTGATCGTCTACCGACAGGCGATCCGCAGCTTCATCGCGCGCTAGACTCCTCATAGCAGGAATGCGATGAGGGAATCGGCCGTACTCCACCGGGTCAAGCAGGGCTACACGACGGGCGCCCGCTCGCTCGCGTCGCGGTGGATCGTCGGGCTCACGCGCACGCGCGTGACGCCGAACGCGCTCACCACCGCCGGCGTGTCGCTCTGCCTCGCCGCGGCGGTGATCGTCTACTTCGAGTACCGGAACGAGATCCTCTTCTACTGGGTCGGCGCGGTGGTCTTCGTCGTCGGCTCGATCCTGGACATCCTCGACGGCGCGCTCGCCCGCGCAGGCGGGAAGGCGACGCCGTTCGGGTCGTTCCTCGACTCGACGACCGACCGCGTCGGCGAGGGCGCGATGCTCGGCGCGATCGCGCTGATCTTCTCGCGCCACGGCAACGAAGTCGCGCTCGCTGCAGCGGTCGCGGCTGTCGCCGGATCGTTCCTCGTCAGCTACACGCGCGCGAAGGCGGAGGCGCTCGGGCTGCGCGGCGACGTCGGCCTCGGCTCGCGAGCCGAGCGCGTGGTCGTGATCACCGCCGGCCTGGTGCTCGCGCCGTGGGGCGTGCTGCCGTGGGCGATCTACCTGCTGACTGCCACCGCCTGGATCACGGTCGTGCAGCGGATCCTGTTCGTGCGCACGCAGCTCAGAGAGACGAGGCCGTAGTGCTGTTCTTCCTGCTGGGCCTGATCATCTGGGGCTTCATCGTCGGTGGCCTCGCCCGGCTCGCCCTGCCCGGACCGGATCCGATGCCCTGGTACGCGACGCTCGGCCTCGGCCTCGGTGGCTCCCTGATCGGCGGCGTGGTCGCGCGGCTGCTGATCGGCACCGCCGGCGGGCTCATCTTCGCCGTCCTCGGCGCCATCCTGCTGCTCTACCTGTACCGCCGGTACGCGCAGGGCCGTGGCATCACCGGCCCGTCCGCCCGCCGCTCCTAGACCAGCTCGGTATCGCAAAGCTGCTATCTTCCTGCCCATAGCAGGAATGCGATAGGAGGTCGCCTAGATGTCTGAGCAGAACGGCAAGCAGAACGGGAAAGCGCGGGTCGACGACCGCGTGCGCGTGGCGCTGATCGGCGTCGGCAACTGCGCCAACTCGCTGCTGCAGGGAGTGGAGTACTACAGGGGCGCGCCCGACGACCAGTTCGTCCCCGGGCTGATGCACGTGAACCTCGGCGGCTATCACGTCAGCGACATCGAGTTCACCGCGGCGTTCGACGTGACGACCGACAAGGTCGGCAAGGACCTCGCCGAGGCGATCTGGGCGCACCCGAACGACACGATCAAGTTCGCGGACGTCCCGAAGAGCGGCGTCAAGGTCTCACGCGGCATGACGCACGACGGGCTCGGCAAGTACGTCTCGCAGGTCGTCACGAAGGCGCCCGGCGAAACGAGCGACGTCGTCGGCATCCTGCGCGACACGAAGACCGACGTCGTCGTGAACTACCTCCCGGTCGGCTCCGAGATGGCGACGAAGTGGTACGCGGAGCAGGTGCTCGAGGCGGGGTGCGCGATGGTCAACTGCATGCCGGTGTTCATCGCCCGCGAGAAGTACTGGCAGCGGCGGTTCGAGGAGAAGGGGCTGCCGATCATCGGCGACGACATCAAGTCCCAGGTCGGCGCGACGATCACGCATCGCGTGCTCACCTCGCTCTTCCGCGAGCGCGGCGTGCGCCTCGACAGGACGATGCAGCTGAACGTCGGCGGCAACTCGGACTTCCTCAACATGCTCGAGCGCGATCGCCTCGAGTCGAAGAAGATCTCGAAGACCAACGCCGTCACGTCGATGCTCGACTACGACCTCGGCGCGCAGAACGTCCACGTCGGCCCGTCCGACTACGTGCCGTGGCTGACCGACCGCAAGTGGGCCTACATCCGCATGGAGGGGTCGTCCTTCGGCGACGTGCCGCTGAACGTCGAGCTGAAGCTCGAGGTGTGGGACTCGCCGAACTCGGCCGGCATCGTCATCGACGCCGTGCGGCTCGCGAAGCTCGCTCTGAACAAGGGCGTCGCCGGCGCCCTCGAGGGCCCGAGCTCGTACCTGATGAAGTCACCACCGAAGCAGGTGCCGGACGACGACGCCTACGAGGCGACGGAGAGCTTCATCCGCGAGAACGCGCGC
>JBKOVW010000193.1:0-1075 GCA_046724095.1 Actinomycetota bacterium
GGAAACGGCCGCCGAGGTGCTCGGCACGAGCGGCGCCGTGCCCGAGCTTCACCTCGTCGACGACCTGGGCATCGAGCACCGGCGCCCCGCCGTCGTGCTCGTGTCGAACAACCCCTACGCGCTCGATCGCCCGATCGCGCCGGGGACCCGGCCAAGGCTCGACACCGGCGAGCTCGGCATTGTCGTGCTCGACGCACCACGCGCCAGCCCGGATCCTCCCGGACGGGCCTGGAGAGCCACGCAGCTCGACGTGGACGCGGCAGCACCGGTGCGCGCCGGCATCGACGGCGAGGCGGTCGAGCTTCAGGCGCCACTCGAGTTCGTCATCCGGCCCGGAGCGCTGCGCGTGAGGATCTCCTCCCGACACCCCGGCGTCTCGCCGTCGGGACGCCTGCCGTAAGACCCACAGGCCCCGCGAACCCGCAACGGGGGCTCGCCGAGGCTTTTGGATTTGAGGCCTGAAACCTGCTTAGCGCACGAGGTTCGCGACCGCGTTGATCGCGACCGCGATGATCGTCGTGCCGAAGACGAAGGAGAGGATTGCGTGCCTGAGGACGATGTGACGTATCCGCTTCTGACTGATCCCCGTGTCGGAGACCTGGTACGTCATGCCGATCGTGAACGCCGTGTAGGCGAAGTCCCGGAAATCGGGATCCCCGTCCTCGAAGTCGACCCCGCCGCTCGGCGGCGTGTAGTACACGCGCGCGTAGATGAGCGTGAACGTCGTCTGAATGACCGCCCAACTAAGGACGATGCTGAACACGGCGAGCGCAGCGAGCAGCACTGCACCCGCTCCACTGCTCTTCGACGCCTCGGCGAGAGTGAAGAAGATTGCAACAAGGCTGACGACGCTGGCTCCGAGGATCAGACCGTCGCTGGCAGCACGCGAATCGTCTTCTGCCATCGCGACACGCTCCGTTCCTTTCGCGTCCTTCAGCATGATGGTCGCCCAGACCCAGCCGAGGAAGACGAGTGTGACCGTATCCCAGCCGACGAGGACGGCAACGGACCAGGACGCGCCAACCAGTAGGGCAATTGCAAGCGTGACGATCCCGGCGCCCGTTCCAACGAGGAC
>JBKOVW010000396.1:0-7898 GCA_046724095.1 Actinomycetota bacterium
TCGTCGTGCGCCACAGAGTTGAGCCGACACCGAACACTCTCCCCTGGTATCCGGCGTCGGCCTCTTGATGAATGGCCGTCATCATGACGACCTCGACGAAACCGTTTGCCACTCCGAAGGCGACGAGAAACGCGAGCGCGACGAGCGCGCTGCCGGCCCAGGCGAACAGGACGAAGAAGAGCCCCATCCCGCCGAGACCGAGTGACAGCCAGCGCGGCTCGATTCGCTCCGCGATCGCACCGGTGAGCGCCTCGCCGGCGATCATCCCCGTCGCGAGCGCGGCCAGCGCCCAGCCGTAGCCGCTCGCGCCGAGCCCGAGCTCGGCGGTGAACTTCGGCAGCGTCGCGTTGACGAGCCCCGCGGCGAGCGTGCCGAACGCAAATGAGCCGACGACGACGGTAAGCGGGCGGCTGCTCAGGACGTACCGCAGACCGTCGAGCAGCCCGCCACGCTTACTGGCCGCAGCTTCCGGCTCCGACGACACGCGAATGCGCGCGTAGAGCACAACCGCAAAGGCATAGCTTGCGAGGTTCGCGGTCAACCCGGCGGCCGCGCCGCCGAGCGCGAGCGTCACACCGCCGGCGACCGCGCCGAGCGCCATCGCGGCCTCCTGGCCGACGGAGTGGATCCCGTTCGCGGCGGCGAGCTGATCCTGCTCGACCACGAGCGGGATCAGCGCGTTGCCGGCGACCGTCGAGATCATCCCGACGAGGCCGCACAGGCCGACGCATGCAAAGACGAGCGCTCGCGAGCCGGCCATGACGCCTGCGAGCGCGCCGGCGATCGTCAACGCACAGGCGAGCTCGCTCCAGACGAGCACGCGCTGGCGCGGCAGCCGGTCGACGACCGACGCCGCCACACCGCCGCCGACGATCGGCGGCACGAGCCTGATCACCATCAGCAGCGCGACCTGCGCAACCGACGACGTCGACTCGTAGACCCAACCAACGAGAACGGCGACCATGAGCCAGTCGCCGAGATACGAGACGCTCTTGCCGAGCGCGAGCCGCCGGAACGACGGCGACCGCAGCGGCCGCCTGAGCCGCTCCGGGATCACAGCATCCACCGAACGAAAGGAACGGGGGACGGCGCCACAGCGCCGCCCCGCTCCCCCTCGGACCTGCCTAGCACCAAGTGCTGCCCTTCTTCATGACTCCTCCCTTCGGGGGACGTGAGGACAGCGCTGACGGCGTCGGCTGCCCCACCCATCGGGGTTACGCGTCCGGTCTCGAGACCCCCCGGAACGCCCATTCCTCGAATCGCTTCCACGTGACAAGGGTCTCGCGCGGCGCTGAAGAAACGCTGAATCCGTCCTGAAATCGTGCTAAGACCCCGCAATGAAGCCGGTTTTCAGCCTCCTCGGCCCGCTGACGGCGACCGTCGACGGGACGCAGATCGAGCTCGGCGGCCAGAAGCGGCGCGCGCTGCTCGCGGCGCTGCTCCTCCGGGCCGATCAGGTCGTGCGGCGCGACGATCTGGTCGACGCGCTCTGGGGCGAGGATCCGCCCGACACCGCACGGAACACGCTCCAGGTCTACGTCTCGCAGGTACGGAAGCTGCTGCCCGACGGCCTGCTCGAGACAACCCCGGACGGCTACCGGCTCGCGATCGACCCGGGAGCGGTCGACGTCTTCGAGTTCGAGCGCCTCACGCAGGCCGGCCGCTCGGCACTGACGATCGGCGACGCGGCCGGCGCGGCGGAGACGCTGCGGCGCGCGCTCGACCTCTGGCGCGGCCCGCCCACCGACCTGCCGCAGCTCGAGACGCTGCGGCTGGAGGAGCTGCGGCTGACGGCGCTCGAGGACCGCATCGACGCGGAGCTCGCCCTAGGCCGTCACGTCCAGCTCGTCGGCGAGCTCGAACGCCTCGTCGCCGAGCAGCCGCTCCGCGAGCGCGCCCGCGGCCAGCTGATGCTCGCGCTCTACCGCTCGGGCCGCCAGGCCGATGCGCTCGCCGTCTACCAGCGCGCGCGCCGCACGCTCGTCGAGGAGCTCGGCATCGAGCCCGGGGAGGCGCTGCGCAAGCTCGAACGCGCGATCCTCGAGCAGGACCCGGCGCTCAACATCCACCCCGCCGCGACCGCGCGGCGAATTCCGACGCCGCCGACACCGCTGCTCGGCCGCGAGCGCGAGCTCGATGCACTCGCGGACACCGTGCGCGGTTCCGCGACGCGCCTGCTGACGTTGACCGGCATCGGCGGGATCGGGAAGACGCGCCTTGCGCTCGAGCTCGTCCGGCGGCTGGGGCCGGAGTTCAAGCACGGCGCGTGCGTGGCGCCGCTCGCGCGGGTCCGCGATCCCGCACACGTGACGCGCACGATCCTCGAGGCCCTCGAAGTCCCGGAGACCACCGGCTCTCCCGACGACCAGCTCGAGGCCTGCCTGCGCGACTCGGAGCTGCTGCTGCTCGTCGACAACTTCGAGCAGGTCCTGCCCGCCGCAGCGAACATCGCCCGCCTGCTCGACGCAGCGCCGAAGCTGACGATCGTCGTGACGAGCCGGGCGCCGCTGCGCATCGCCGCGGAGCGGGAGTTCGCCGTGCCGCCGCTCGTCGACGACGAGGCGGCGGAGCTCTTCATCAGCCGCGCGCAGGCGGCGAACGCGAACTTCGACCTCAGCGAGCAAAACGCGGCCGCGGTCGCCGAGCTCTGCCTCCGGCTCGAGGGCCTACCGCTGGCGATCGAGCTCGCCGCCGCACGCACGAAGCTCCTCTCCCCGTCGGCTCTGCTCGCACGCCTCACGAACCGCCTGGCGCTGCTGACAGGCGGGCGGCGCGACGCGCCGCAGCACCAGCAGACGCTCCGCATGACCTTCGACTGGAGCTACGACCTCCTCGAGCCCGATGCCCAGCAGCTGTTCGCGCGGCTGAGCGTATTCTCGGGTGGCTGGACGCTCGCCGCCGCGGAGGAGATCTGCGACGCGTCGCTCGAAGACCTCGGCACGCTCGTCGACGAGAGCCTCGTCCGCCGGCGCGACGAGCGCTTCTCGATGCTCGAGATCGTGCGCGAGTATGCGCGCGAGCGGCTCGGCCAGGACGACGCGCTTCGCCGCAGGCACATGGAGTACTTCGTCGCCCTCGCCGAGGAGGCGGAGCCCGAGCTTCGCGGCCGGGACCAACCGACCTGGTTCGCGCGCATCGAGGACGAGCTCGACAACCTGCGCGAGGCGCTGTCGTTCGCGCTCGAGACGCGCGACGCGTCGTCGGCGTTGCGCCTCGTCGTCGGGATCCGCCGCTTCTGGCAGATCCACGGCCACCTGGCCGAGGGCCGCGACGCGCTGGACGCGGCGCTGGCGCTCACGCCCGACGAGCCGTCGGAGCTCCGGTCGCAGGCGCTCAACATGGCGGGCATCCTCGCCGGCGAGCAGGGCGACTTCGAGGCCGCGCGCGCGAGCTTCAACGCGGCGCTCGACGACGCGCACGCGGTCGACGCGAAGCGCGCGATCTCCTCCGCCCTCGTCAACCTCGGCAACCTCGCGTTCTTCTCCGGCGATCTGGACGCCGCGCGCGGGCTCTACACCGAGAGCATCGAGTACTTCCGGTCGCTCGGAGACCTGCGCGGCGAGGCGCTCGCGAACGAGAATGTCGGGCTGATGGCGCTGACGGCCGACGACATCCCGGAGGCCGTGACCTGGCTGACCGCCGCCGTCGAGCTCGCCCGCGCCGGCGGCGACGACCGCGAGATCGGCGCTGCGAGCCGGTCGCTGGCGGCGGCGCTGCTGGAGGTCGAGAAGGCCGACGAGGCCGAAAACCTGCTCGAGGAGAGCCTGCAGGTCGCCCGCCGGCTCGGCGACGCACACGGGATCGCCGTGTCGCTGGAGACCTTCGCCGGCCTCGCGGCGACGTCAGGCGACGCGGAGCGCGCCGCCACGTTGTTCGGCGCGAGCGATGCCGTCCGCAGCGCGATCGGCGCTCAGCGCCAGCCCGACAACCAGATCCTCTACGAGCGCTGGCTCGCCCGGACGCTCGCCCGCCTCGACACGCAGGGGTATTCGAGGCGGTATGAGGACGGCCGGACACTCACGACCGACGAGGCCTGCGCCCTGGCGCTCGGCCCGGCGGTTGGGATGAGCTCTTCCGGGTAGAGGTCAAGAAACCCGGAATAGAGGGGGTCCAACCATGTTCAGAAGCAGTAGAAAGGCCAAGTTGAAGGACAACGCCGTCAGCGCGAGCGAGTTCGCGGCGGCGCTCGCGAAGGACAAGAAGTTCCGCAAAGAGCTGCTCTCGGCGCTGCGTCACGGCACGATCGCTCAGCGCCGCGCGCGCCGGAAGTTCGGCGTCTATCCGGCGGTGGTCAGGCTGAAGAACGACCCGAAGCTACGGCGGGAGGTCGAGAAGATGGTCTCGAGCCTCGAGAGGGCCATCGGGCGCGTCGAGAAGAAGCGCAGCCACAAGGTGCGCAACACGCTGCTGATTGTCGGAGGCGTCGGTGGCGCGGCGGCCGTGGCGGTGAAGACGCGGATGATCCCGATCGGGTCAGGCACCGCGCCGCGCACGCTGGACACGACGATCGACGTGGGCGTGCCGGTCTCGGCCGCGTACAACCAGTGGACGCAGTTCGAGGACTTCCCGCTGTTCATGGAAGGCGTCGAGCACGTGCAGCAGCTGGACGACACGCGGCTGCACTGGGTCGCCAACGTCAGCGGCAAGAAGGCGGAGTGGAATGCCAAGATTCTCGAGCAGCATCCCGACCGGCAGATCAGCTGGATCAGCGAGGACGGCAAGAAGACGCGCGGCACCGTCACGTTCGAGCCGGTCGGCGAGGACAAGACGCGCGTGCGCCTCTCGATGAGCTACCAGGCCGAGGGGCCGGTCGAGCAGCTCGGCTCGGCGGCGGGGCTCGACTCGCGCCGCGTGCGCGCCGATCTCGAGCGGTTCAAGGACCTGATCGAGAGCCGCGGCACCGAGAGCGGTGCCTGGCGCGGCGAGGTCGAGGCAGGCCAGAAGAAGTCCTAGTTCCTGAGGGACATGTCCAGGGCCTGGCCCTGGACATGTCCCTGAAGGAGCGTTCAGCGCCGGGCGTAGAAGTCGTCCTGCGCTTTGCCGGTGCGGCCGATCTGCGGAACCGCGATGTCGCGGCGCATGTCGGTCCACGTCATGTGCGCACGGCCGAGCGTGTCGAACGCCAGGCCGATGTAGTCGCCGATGAACGTCGCGCACTGGTCGCAGTCCGGAGCGTGCGCCCGGAACCACACCGAGTGGTTGGCGTCGGACACCGCGTTCGAGACCGTCTGGTACGACCACGAGGCGCCGTTGCTCGTCGAGCTCGCCAGGTTGGTCACATACGTGCCTGGCCCCGCCTCTTCCTGGTAGAGGATGCCGACCCTGCCGCCGCGCGCGGCGACCCACGGGAACCACTTGTCCGATGCCCCCGAGGTCACGCGGATCGGCGCGCTCCACGTGGCACCGCCGTTCGTCGACACCGACATGAACACGTTCGTGTCCGTGACCGGATTCGGCACGTCGTGCAGCCCGTCCCGGTTGTCGGTCCACACGACGTAGACGTTGCCGGTGACGGGGTCGACGTTGAGGTTGCCCCAGCTGCCCGTGCGGAACTGGTAACCGCTCTGCGTCGCGCGGCCGTCGACGTTCGCCGGGTAGTCGGTGAAGACGACGCCCTCGGTGCCGCCGTCCTCGAGGTCCTCGACGTGTACGGGGTTCGTCCACGTGACGCCGCCGTCGTGCGACGTGACGGTGAGGATCTGGTTCTCGAACTCGTTCGGAACCTCCCACGCCGCTGCGTGCTGCTGGTTGATGAAGCCGACGACGACGTCGCCGTTCGGGCGGACGGCGCCGTACGAGAAGAAGCTCTCGTCACACGCGCCGGGCGGTCCGACCGGCCCCTGGTTCGCCGTGCAGTAGGCCGGATTCGAGCCTGAGATCTCGACCGGCCGCGACCACGACTTGCCGGCGTCGTCCGAGTAGGAGAGGACGACGGGCGAGCGGTCGAGCGCACCCTTGTTCAGCTCGATCTGATCCCAGCTCAGGTAGAGCCGCCCATAGTGCGGCGAGGACGGGAAGTTGTCCGCGACGAGCCACTCCTTGTCGAGGAACACGCCGTTGGCCGACGGGCCGATCGACGCGTGACCGACCGCGACGGTGACCGGCGACTTCCACGTCACGCCTCCGTCCGTCGACGTCGAGACCGAGACGTCGATGTGACCCGCGTTCGGGCTGTTGCCCTGCGCCGCGCTCAGCTGCGCCATGTGCGCGGTATGGAACTTCGAGTCGAACGCGGACGACGGGTCGCCGTTCCCGCTGCTGGCGCCGTTCCCCATCGGAATCTGCCCGTCGATCCACGTGTGTCCGCCGTCGAACGACGTGAAGAAGCCCGTCGGCGTGCGGCCGTGCGTGGTCGACCCGGTGAAGGTGATGTAGTAGTCGTTCGATCCCGCGAGCAGATGGTTCGGATCGAGCGGATCCGCGATGACCGGTGTCTCGTTGTCCGGTGAGATCGGGTCGTCGCAGTTGAGCTGCACGTTCGCGGCCGGATCGCCCGTCGAGGTGCAGGTCGGGTTGCTCAGCGAGCCGCCCCCGACGCCGCCCCCGAAGCCGCCCGAAAGCAGGTGCGAGAGCGAGCCGGAGACCTTCGGCACCTCGTCGCGCTCGAGCGGCACCTCGTCGCCCGCGATCACGAGGCTCGGGACGATCAAGCCCGCGACGGCGAGGACGAGGACGGCCAGGCACGACGAGCGGCTGCGTTTCATGTGGTTACCCCCTTGCTGGTTGGCGTGGGGGATTAGAGAAAGCTACATCTAGTGGTCAATACGTCGTGGGCCGCGGGCGGCCCAGGCCCGCGTCTCGAGCGCGATGGGCTCACCCAGCTGCTCGCGCAGGCGCTGCTCGAGCGCCTGCTGCTGCTCGGGCTCGAGCTGCTGGAAGTACTCGCCGGCCGGGCCGACGCCGAGCGTGAACGGCTCCCACCACGCGTCGAACGTGGCGTGCTCGACGTGCACCGGCAGCGCGGTCTCCTCGATGTCGGCGAGCCCAGCCTTCGCGAACAGCTCGCTGAGCTGTCCCTCACCCGCGCCCGCTCGACGCGCTTCGCCTTCGACGCCCGAGTCGAGCTCGCGTGCCGCACGCCAGAACGGCGAGATCGGCGCCTGCCCGCCGACCATGTCCCAGACCGACGCGGCGACCACGCCGCCGTCGCCGGTCACGCGGGCCATCTCCGAGACCCCGCGCACGGGATCCGCCATGAAATGGACGACGAGCTGCGCGAGCGCGGCGTCGAAGCTCGCATCGCCGAAAGGCAGATCCTCGGCGGTCGCCTGACGCACGTCGACGTCGGGATAGCGCTCGCGCGCCGCCGCGACGAACTGCGGTGACGGGTCGACAGCCGCGACGTGGGCACCTCGCTCGACCAGCTCGGCGGTGAGTGCGCCCGGGCCGCAGCCCACGTCGAGGACGCGCTGCCCCGCTTCGACGCCGGCGAAGTCCGCCATCTGCGGCGTGAGGACGGCGGAGTAGCGGCCCATGAAGCTGTCGTAGGCGTCGGCGGCGACGTTGAAGGCCACGGAGAGCAAGCCTACGCTGCGAACGTGATCCCGTTCGTCGTGCCCGCGACGCCTGCAACCCAGCAGCTCGGCGCCTGGGCGATCCGCTGCGACGCGACGTGCCAGGACGCGATCGACGTCTACGGCAAGCCGAGCGTGTGCCTGCCGCGCAGGCCGTGGCATCTGCGAGGCCGAGTTCCACTGGGTGGCCCGGCTGACCGCCGTCTTACGCGACGGCCGCGTCGCGAGCTTCGTCTTCCCGGTCGGAGCCGAAGGCGACTAATAGAGACATGTCCCGGGCCTGGCCCGGGACATGTCTTGGGATGACTTCCTACGCGTGCGCCCGCCTCAGCTGCGCCTGCCTGCGCAGGACGCGGCGAGCTTCGCGGCGGATCGCACGCTGGA
>JBKOVW010000407.1:0-13116 GCA_046724095.1 Actinomycetota bacterium
CTCGCGAAGCTCGCTCTGAACAAGGGCGTCGCCGGCGCCCTCGAGGGCCCGAGCTCGTACCTGATGAAGTCACCACCGAAGCAGGTGCCGGACGACGACGCCTACGAGGCGACGGAGAGCTTCATCCGCGAGAACGCGCGCGCGGTCGCCGCAGAGGAACGCGTTACCGCCTGAGACCAACGGGTCAGACCCCGGACATGTCCGGGGTCTGACCCGAGACGTGCCCTACTTGCCCGCCGCCTCGTATTGCTTGGCGGCGAACACGTTCGAGAGGCTGTTGACGGCTGCGTCGCGCGAGCTGAGCGGCGCGAGGCCGTAGCGCTCCTCGATCGTGGCGAGGATCGACGTCGTGTCGTACTGCGTGTGGTCGACGACGAAGTTCCCGCGCAGGAACGGCGAGACGACGAGCGTCGGGATGCGCGTCCCCGGACCCCACAGGTCGTGCGGGCCCGCGGTGCCACCCTGGCCGGGCGGCGGGACGTGATCCCACTGGCCGCCGAACTCGTCGTACGTGACGATCACCATCGTGTCCTTCGCGCAGGCGCTCGACTGGATCGCCTGGAGAAGGTCGACGAGGTGGTTGCTCCCGCGCGACTCGCTCGTGTAGCCCGGGTGCTCGTTCTCGAGCCCGACCGGCTTGTCGAAGCTGACCGACTCGAGATTGCAGTCCTTGGAGGACGAGTTGATCCGGTCGATCATCTCCTGCTCGTCGCGCAGGTGCGTCCGCCCGGGCGTGCCGGGGGCGTAGTTCGCGTAGTAGTTGAACGGCTGGTGGTGGAACTGGAACACCTTGCTCGGGCAGTGCGGCCACGCCGGGTTCGGCTGCGAGTCCGGATCGCCGCAGACGCCCGGGACGTTCCCGTTCGTCCAACCGGGCCCACCGACGTCACCGTCGGCGTTCGACCAGCCGCCGGCGTACCACGTCCAGCTCACGCCCGCCGCCGACAGCTCGTCGCCGATGGTCGTGCCCGTCTGCGGTGGCAGCTGCGGACTGCCGCGGAACGGCTGGTATGCCGGCTGGATCGTGTTGACGGCGTAGTCGCCGCAGGCACGATTCGCAACGGCGGACGGACAGACTTGCGTCAGCCGCTGATCCGAGACCGGGCCGGTCGGCGTGTAGAGCGGGTATGCGATCGGCATCCCGTTCGAGTCGATCACGGAATGCTGCGCCGCAGGCGCGCCGGGCCACGTGGGCGTTGCGGCCGCGATCAGCCACTGGTGGTTCAGGAACGAGCCGCCGAATGCGGACTGGAAGAAGTCGTCCGCGATCGCATAGTGCGGATGGTCCCCACCGTGGAGGTAGTCGTAGATCGGCAGGGCCTTCGTGTCGTAGTAGCCCTGCGTCAGGCCGACCGCGTCGCTGCCGGTCGTGTAGCGGTTCTGCGCTCCGTTGTTGAGCTGGTACTGCTCCTGGTAGAAGCGGTGCACGATGTCCCGCGTGCAGCCGCCCGGCAGGTTGGCCGGGCTCGGCGTCAGGCCGTTGGGCGCGAATACGCCGGGCTGCGGACACGTGCGCGCGTCCGTCGGGATGTACTGCTCGATCGAGAACGGCGCGTTCGTGAAGTGGCTCGTGAACGGCGGCGCCGTGTTCGTGCAGGTCGCGGACAGCGGGGGTGATGTGAGGTTCACGTCGTTCTGCAGGAGACACTGGAATGCAGCGCCCGCCTGGTTGACCTGCAGCGTGTGCGCTGCATCCGCGTTCGCCCGCCCGTTCACGCCCTCCCAGCCTCCGTAGAGGTTGTCGAAGCTGTGGTTTTCCTCGTAGATGACGACGATGTGATCGATCTTCTGCAGCTGGTCGTTGCCGCGTGCGGCCCCCGCACCGCCCGTGGCGACGATCGCGACCAGCCCGATCCCGGCGAGCGCAAGCAAGGCGCGGCCGGCCCCTCTCAGTCTTCGCATCTTCTCCCCTTGGTCGATGACCGTTCGGGCCGCAGTCTGACGCAAAAATCCCCGGGTGGGGAACCAAGGCGGAGACTAGGCTAGGCCCGATGCGCCTCTGCCTCGTGACGCCGTTCTCCTGGTCGCAGCCGCACGACGTCAACGAGCACGTCGGGGGCATTGCGAACGAGCTGCGAGCGCTTGATCATTCCGTCACGATCCTCGCCTCGTCCAACCGGGCGCGCGACCTCGCAGCGGGCCGGCGGGCGCTGCTCGACGGCGTCGACGCCGATGTCGTCGCGCTCGGGCCGGCGGTGCCGATCTCGCGCAGGAGCCGGATCGGAGTGCCGGTCGGCGCGCGCACGAACCTCTCGCTGGCGCTCGAGGTCGGCCGGTTCGACGTCGTCCACGGTTTCGAGCCGGGGCTTCCCTCTCTGTCGTATCTCGCCCTTCGCGACGCCTCGGCGCTCACGGTCGCGACGTTCCTGTCCGCCGAGCGCCTCTCGTATCCGCCGGGCCGCGCGCAGCGGGATCGCCTGCTCGCCCGCCTCGACGCGCTCGTCGCGACGAGCGAGAAGACGGCCGAGGCGGCGGCGCTGCGCTTCCCCGGCCACTACGAGGTGATCTCCGAGGGCGTCGACCCGGAGCTCTTTCGGCCGGGAGACAAACGCAACCTGATCGTCCTCGAGTGGCGGCCGCTGGAACGGCCGCTCGTGCGCGGCGTTCTACGCGAGCTCGCGGCGCTGTCCGACTGGGAGGTCGTTCTCCTGCGGACGAAGCCACTGGCGGGCCGACCGACGATTCCGCGGTCGCTGCGCGACCGCGTCCACGTGCGCACCGCCCGGGACGGCGCGGCGCGTGCCGCCCTGCTGGGCGAGGCGAGCGTGTTCGTTCCGGCGCTCGAGGGCCTGGGCCGCGTGAACCTCGAGGCGGCCGCAGCGGGCTGTGCGATCGCGGCGCCGCCCGGCGTCCGTGAGCAGCCGGAGCTCGCCGGCGCGGAGACGGCGCGCCTCGCGGAAAACGCCGACTACCGCAGCCGCAGGCAGGAACGTGCCCGCGCCGATGCCGAAGGCCAGTCATTCGCGGCGGTGGCGCGGGAGCTCGACGCCCTCTACGGCTCGCTCGCGCGGCGCCGACACACACCGGCGACGACGCACGATCCATTGAGCGACCGCCCCTGGATCCTCGCCGACCTGCACATGCACACGAACTGGTCGCACGACTGCGCAGTCGACCCGGCTGACCTGATCATGTACGCCGAGGCGAACGGCCTCGGGGCCATCGCGGTCACCGACCACAACGTCTTCGGCGGCGCGCTCGAGACCGTCGAGCTCGCGCGCGAGCACGACCTGATCGTCATTCCCGGCGAGGAGATCAAGACAGACGGTCAGGGGGAGGTAATCGGGCTGTTCCTGCGCGAGGAGATCCCGCGCGGCATGTCGTTCGCGGAGACGGTGGCCGCGATCAAGGCGCAGGACGGGCTCGTGTACATGCCACACCCGTTCGACCGCATGCACTCGATTCCGGAGCCGGCGACGCTCCAGCGCCATCTCGCCGACATCGACGTCTTCGAGGTCTACAACGCCCGCCTGCTGTTCGAGGCCTACAACGACGAGGCGCTCCGCTTCGCGCGGAAGTACAACCTCACGCCCGGCGCGGGGTCCGACGCCCACGTCCTCCAGGGCGTCGGCACCGGCGCGCTGCGGATGCGGGCCTTCGACGGGCCGGAGGAGCTCCTGCTCAGCCTCCGCTCGGCCCAGGTGCTCAGGCGCCCGCGGTCGCTGGTCTACCTCCAGTCGTTGAAATGGATGGCGCAGGCCAAGGAACGCGTCCGGTAGGGGAGAAAGGTCCTAGGCGCTTTGCCTGCAACAGACGAGATCTACGAGAAGTACCTCCAGAAGGCGATCGTCGAGAGCAACGACCTCGCGCACGAGATCGGCCAGACCGGCGGCGGACGCGTCCCGGTGATCGGCTCCGGCCATCCGCTCGCCGACATCATGCTGCTCAAGTACGGCCCGCAGCCGTCCGAGGTGCAGGAGGGGGTGGCGTTCTTCGGCCGCGCCGGAGAGGCGATCCTGAAGTCGTTGCGCCGGCTCCACGTGGACCCGATGGCCGTCTACGGCACCAACTGCCTCAAGTTCGCCGACGGAGACGAAAACGAGTCGCGCGCGTTCCTGACGCGCGAGCTGCACATCGTGCAGCCGAAGCTGATCGTCCCGATGGGCGAGTCGTCGGTCGAGTTCCTGAACTCGCTCGAGTTCCCGCTGGCCGATAGCGTCGAGTACAAGCCGGGTGAGTTGCAGCGCTTCACGGCGACCGTGCAGGCGCTCGTAGTCCCGGATATCGACGCGTCGCTCGACGAGGCTCCCGCAAAGACCCAGTTTTGGAACGCATTCAAGCCTCTCGGCACCTGGTGGGCCGAGCTGCCGCCCTACTAGGGCTTCTCGCAGCTCTCGCGGTCTACAACGCGTTCCACGATCGGCTGTGGAACGCCTCGACGTGGTGGGACATCGCGTTTCTCGGGCTGGTCCTCATCCCGGCGAACTTCGCGCTCGTCTGGCTGGTGCTCCCGCTTCGCACGGCGCGCGGCCTGCTTGCGGTCGGCGCGGCCCTGGGCGTGCTGGCGTGGGTCTTCCACGTCGCCGGATGGAACACGCCGGAGAACTTCGCGAAGCTCTTTGCCGTCACGTTCGTGGGCTTCGCCTTCCTCGAGTACTTCGAGACGCTCAGCTGGGTGGTGCTCGTCGCGCTGATCATCCCCTGGGTCGACGCGTACTCCGTCTGGCGCGGCCCGACGAAGGTGATCGTCACGAAGCACGCGCACGTGTTCACGAACTTCTCGTTCGCGTTCCCGATCCCCGGCGAGACGACGGCCGCGAACCTGGGCCTACCCGATCTGTTGTTCTTCGCGCTCTTCCTCGCGGCGGCCGCGCGCTATTTGCTGCGTCCGAACCTGACCTGGCTGCTGATGACGCTCTCGTTCGGCGGAACGCTCGCGCTTGCCGTCTGGCGCAACCTCGGCGGCCTCCCCGCCCTGCCCCTGCTCTCGCTCGGCTTCCTGCTCGCGAACGGCGACCTGATCTGGACGCAGATCCGACGCGACCAGCAACGCCATGCAGACGCTCGGGGTTGACGCTGCGCGCGGCGGCTGGATTGCCGTGGCACTCGAGGACGGCCGCTTCGCCGACGCCGCGCTCGAGCGGCGCTTCCCGGGCATCCTCGAGCGGTTCCCGCACGCCGCCGTCGTCGGCGTCGACATACCGATCGGCCTCCCGGAGCCCGGAGCGCGCCGTCGAGCCGACGTCGAGGCGCGCCGCGTCGTCGGCGCGCGCAGGTCGAGCGTCTTCTTCACGCCGTCGCGAGCCGCGCTCGAGGCGCTGACGTACCGAGAGGCGCGCGCGATCGCGCCGAGCACGTCGGCGCAGGGCTGGGCGCTGCGCACGGCGATCCTCGACGTCGCGCGCGTCGACGATCCGCGCGTGCGCGAGGTGCACCCGGAGGTCTCGTTCGCGACGCTCGCCGGCGAGCCCCTGGCATTCGGGAAGCGCAGCTGGAACGGACAGCGCGAGCGCGTGCGCCTGCTCGCCGGCGCGGGGATCGAACTGCCGGACCGGCTCGACGCCGGGCTCGTCGCCGCCGACGACGTGCTCGATGCCGCCGTCGCGGCGTGGACGGCGACGCGCATCGCGCGCGGCGAGCACATGGCGCTGCCGGGCGATCCGCAGCCCGGCGAGCCGATGATCTACGCCTGATGCTCGAGCAACGCGACGGTCTCGACGTGCGGCGTGTGCGGGAACATGTCCACGGGCTTCGCGCGCAGCAGCCCATAGCCATAGTCGTCGACGAGCCGCTTCACGTCACCCGCGAGCGTCGTCGGGTTGCAGCTGACGTAGACGATGCGCGGCGCGCCGATCTCGCCGAGCCGCTTGAGCGCCTTGCCCGCTAGCCCGGCCCGCGGCGGGTCGACGACGACGACGTCCGGATCGCCGCTGCGACCGTGCAGCTCCGCGACGGCTTGTCCAACGTTGCCGGCGAAGAACGCGGCGTTTCCGATCCCGTTCAGGTCGGCGTTTTCGAGCGCGCACGCGATCGACTCCTCGGAGACGTCGATGCCCCAGACCGTCAGCGCGTCCCGCGCGAGCACGAGCCCGATCGTGCCGATGCCGCAGTAGAGGTCGTAGACGGTCTCGCCGCCGGTGAGCCCGGCGAACTCGCGCGCGACGCCGTACAGGCGCTCCGCCATCGCGGTGTTCGTCTGGAGAAACGCGTTCGGGCGAACGCGGAAACGCAGCCCGCAGAGCTCCTCCTCGATTGCGTCCTCGCCCCAGAGCAGCTGCGTCGGGAGGTTCGTCACCTCCGCGGGCGACTCGTTCTCCGACCAGTGGATCGACCGCACCTCGGGGAAGGCCCGCAGCGCGTCGACGAACCCGCCCGTGTCGAACTTCTCGCCGCGTGCCGTCACGAGCTGCACGAGCACCTGGCCGGTGTTGCGGCCCTCGCGCACGACGAGGTGCCGCAGGTAGCCCGACTGCTCTTCCTGCGAGTACGCGACCAGCCGGTCGGCGCGGGCCCAGTCCCGCACGGCGTTGCGGATCGCGTTGCCGAGGTCGGTGGTCAGCCAGCACTGCTCGATCTCGAGCACCTCGTCCCAACGTCCCGCCTTGTGGAAGCCGAGCGTGGGACCATCCTCGAGCTGCGTGAACGAGTACTCGAGCTTGTTGCGGTAGTGGAAGACGTCCTCGGCCGGCAGGATCGGCTCGAGCGGCGGCTCGGCGATGCCGCCGATGCGGCGGAGCGCGTCGGCGACCTGTGCCGCCTTCGCGTCCACTTGTGCCTCGTACGCCAGATCCTGGAAGCGGCAGCCGCCGCAGGCCGGGTAGTGCGCGCACGGCGCGTCGACACGCAGCGGGCCGGGGCTCACCACCTCGGTTGCGAGCGCCTCCGCGTGGCGGCGCTGCACCTTCGTCACGCGGGCGCGCACGGTGTCGCCGGGCAGGCCGCGGCGCACGAAGACGACGAAGCCGTTCAGTCGCGCGACGCCGTTCCCGCCGTACGCCAGCGAGTCGATCGTGAGCTCGAGCTCCTGGCCCCTCGTGACTGGTGCGGCCACGAGGGACCAGGGTAACTGCGTTGCGTCTCGCCTTCTCGACTTCCGATGGATCGGTCGGCGATTTCAGACGGACGCGCGGGCTAGGCCGCCTGACGCACCTCCGACGCCGGCAGGCGCACGGGGTGGTTCGAGCGGAAGACGTCGTCGGGATCGACAGCCGCCTTCACGGTCTGGAGACGCCGGTACGTGACGTCGCCGAAGAGGCGCTCCCCGCGCTCGCGCTTCGTCGAGAGGTTGCCGAACGCCCTGCCGGAATCCCAATGCGCGAGCGCGTTCTGCACGAGCTCGACGTGCGCTTCGACTGCGGCGACGGCTTCAGGCGTCGGCGCCATCCCGACGGCGAACAGCACGAAGCGGCCGTCCACGGACGAGACCGCGCCGCCGCCGGGGACCTTGCGCGCGAGCGCACCGCCCGCGTGGCGCAGCTCGACGCTGAGCAGCGGCGAATGCGCCGCGGCGCCCGCCGTCTGGACGAGCGCGTCGATTGCGGCGTCGTTGACGTCCGAGAGGATCATCCCGTCGCCTGCGCCGGGAACCGGCTGCTCGGGATCCATGTGCAGACGCTGGAGCTGCTGCACGGGGATCGCCGCGAACGTGTCCATCTCCGGGCCGAGCGCGCGCAGCGGGCGCAGCAGCTCATCGGATGCGTCCGGCCCGAGCAGCGAGGCCGCCTCGATCGCCACGAACGACCGTCCGCGCAGGTGGTCGGGAAGCGCCGGGAGCGGCGGGAACTGGAGGAAGCGGCCGATCGAGGTCACCTCGTCCGGCACGGTGTCGACCCAGCGCCGCCACGCACGCAGCACCTCGGCGCCGCGCTCGAGCGGGTAGAAGAGGATGCCGGCGTAGACCTCGGTGACCGGATAGAGGGTGAACTCGAGCGCCGTCACGACACCGAACGAACCGCCGCCGCCGCGCAGTGCCCAGAAGAGATCCGTGTTCTGCTCGGCGTCGGCGCAGACGAGCTCGCCCTCTGCGTTCACGAGCTCGACGGCGGTAACGCTGTTCGCGGCGAGCCCGTAGCGGCGACCGAGCCAGCTGACGCCGCCGCCGAGCGTGTAGCCGACGACGCCGACGTCCGGCGACGAGCCTGCGAGCCCGGCAAGGCCGTGCTGCGCGGCTGCCTCCGTCACCTCTGCCCAGAGCACGCCCGCCTCGACGCGCGCGCGCTCCGCGCGCGGGTCGATCTCGACGCCGCGCATGCGCTCGGTCTTCAGCAGGACGGTGTGCGCGAGCGAGCCGAGCGGATGCGCGTTGTGGCCCGTCCCCTGCGGCGCGACGCGCAGCCCGCGGCTGCGTGCCCAGCCGACGACGGCTTGTACGTCCTCCACCGTCTCCGGCAGCGCGACTGCTGCCGGCTGCTGGTCGACGGAGAGGTTCCAGGCGCGGCGAGCCTCGTCCCAGCTGGGCTCGTGCGGCAGGACGATCAGTTCGTTCTTCACAGTCTCGGGCCTCCTAATTTCGGCGATACGAGCACGCTCGCAGCACCAGAGGTGCCGAGGAAGGTGGCGGACTGGTGTCTAGAGGTACGGAAATCCGCACCGAAGACGAGTCAACGGCGGCGAACTGATGCGATGCTGCCGCGCGCAGCATGGCGTGCCGCACGGAAGTGGACAACCGCTCAGCAGCAAAGAGCGCGCGGGCTGTGCCCGCGCGCGTTTCTCGCGAAGCGACGAACCCAAATTCCGAGCGAAAGCGCAGCTTTCGCTCGGCGCTTTAGCGCAGGTCGGTCTGTGGGTGGGGATCCAGGAGGAGCGGCGGCCGCGGCTTTTGCTTGAAGTTGAAGTCGCGGACGAGCGTTCCGAGGATCGGCTCGTTCTCTCGGACGTCGGGACGGGGGTCGGGGCGGCCGTCGGTTGCCGGGTCGATCCGTTCGCCGCCGAGGAAGTCGTCCTCGATGAACTTGACGTAGGCGTCGAAGCTGAGCGTCTGGTGGTCGATGAGGCCCTTGCGCGCATACGGGCTGATCACGAGCCCGGGCACGCGCAGGCCGTAGCCGAGGCGATCGACGATCGGCGGCCGGACATGGTCGTAGAACCCGCCCCAGTCGTCCCAGGCGAGGAAGATCGCGGTCGACTTCCAGTCCTTCCCGCGCATCGCTGCGTTGATGAGCTTGGTCACGTACGCCTGCCCCGCGGTCACGAGCCCGGGTGGATGCTCGGAAACCGAGCCGGTTGGGTTGATCCACGCGACGGCCGGCAGCGTCCCGGCCTTGGCCGCCTTGAAGTACTGCGACAGCGTCGTGATGTTCCCGAGCTGCCCGTCCTGCTGGACGGTGTCGAAGTACGGCAGCGGGTTCCAGATGCCCGGCGTCTTCGCGCCCTGCTTCACGGACTCGCAGATCATCTCGTCGTCCTCGCAGTCCGGCTCCGTGCCCGTGAAGACGTAGTAGCGCCAGCTCACGCGGTGCTTGTGGAGCAGGTACGTCAGGTCCGTCCACGCGTAGTCGGCGCGCGCTTTCGCCGGGTTCACCGGGTTCTGGATCGCCTCCACGCAGTTCATCGGATCGCCGCGACGCGAGCAGCGGGCCGACCACTCGGAGACCATGAACAGGTGCGCCGGCAGGCTCCAGGACGCATTCGGCTCGAACATGTGGTCCTGGAGCACGAAGTTGCGCGCGTAGGCCCAGTAGTTCGGGATGTCCTGACCGTCGTGGTAGCCCATGACGTCCGGGTTCTCGGCGCGGCGCGAGCACAGTGGGTCGTTCGGGTTCTTGATGCAGCCCGCGCGGCGCCCGAATTCGGCCTGCCCGATGAAGCCGTCCATCTTGCCGTCGGCGGTGTCGGCGGTCGCATTCAGTGCGCCGTGCGGGCCGCCGGCGTTGAGGTCGAGCGTGTCGTGGTACGGCTTCTGGCAACCGCCCTTCGCCGGATCCGGGACGCAGACCGCGAAGTCGCCGTCAGGCGTCCGCGGAAAACCGTCCGCACCCGGATACGTCCCGAAGTAGTGATCGAAGGAGCGGTTCTCCTGCATGATCACGATCACGTGCTTGATCTTGTGGATGCCGACCGGCGCCTTCGGCGGCTTGCGGTGCGTCCCGGCAGGCGCGGTCAGGGCGAACACGGCGGCGAGCGCGACGCCGGTGAGGGCGACGACGATCAGCGTCCTCCGCACGGTCCGCGTTGTAGACGCTGCGGTTTAGGAGTGCGTTAAGGCAGCGTTAAATAGTGTTCGCGCGTGGACATCGACGCCGCCGCCCGCAGATGGATCGAGGCGTGGTCGCGATCGTGGCGCGAGCTCGACGCCGACCTCCTGCAGCCGATCTACACCCCGGAGGCGGTGCACCGCTCGCATCCCTTCCGGGAGCCGGGCAACCCGATCGAGTACGCGCGCTGGGCCCTTGCCGAGGAGGAGGGCGAACCGGAGGTCTGGATGGGCGAGCCGCTCGTCTCCGGCGACCGCGCGGCGATCGAGTGGTGGGCGGCGGTGCTCGAGAACGGCAAGCCGATCACACTCGCCGGCGCCTCGATCATCCGTTTCGACCACGACGGCCGCGTCGTCGAGCAGCACGACTACTGGGGCCAAACCGACGGCCACGTCCCCCCGTGGCCAGGCTGGGGCAGCGCCCAGGCCGAAGCCGAAGCGTAAGCCAGCGCGAAGCGCGGCTTACGCGGAGGCGAACTGATGCGAGGCGCGCACGCGCAGCCTGCGCGCGCCGCACGGCAGAGAACAGTCGCCGACCAGCAAAGAGCGCGCGGGCTCAGCCCGCGCGCGTTCCCCGCGAAGCGGCGTACCTCCAATCGCGCGAAAGCAAAGCTTTCGCGCGACTACCGCAGCGGAGTGACGTAAACCTTGCGGTCGCGCGGCCCGTCGAACTCGCAGAAGAAGATCCCCTGCCAGGTGCCGAGCGCGAGCTTGCCGTCGTCGAGCGGCACCATGATCTGCGGGCTCATCAGCGACGCGCGGATGTGAGAGGGCGCGTTCGGCCCGTCGGGATCCTCCACGTGCTTCCAGTCCCAGCCGTCGTCGACCACCTTCTCGAGCGCCGACTCGAGGTCGGCGGCGACGGCGGGGTCGGCACCCTCGTTGATCGTCACGCCCGCGGTCGTATGCGGGACGTAGACGAGCGCCGCAGCGGCGCCGTTCGTATCGCTAAGCGCCTCCTGCACCTGCCTGGTGATGTCGACCAGCTGGGTGCGGCGGTCGGTCTTGAGTCGGATCTCCTGCACGGCGTCACTATCCTACGAAACCCATGCCCCCGGCCCCGCCCTCCGACCGCGAGCTCGACGCGTACCGCGAGCAGGCCGACCGTTTCATCGCGCAGCTCGACGAGGAGTTCTATCTCCACTACGCCGGCCTGAAGGACACGTTCGACCTGACGCCGATCTACGAGCGTCACAAGAACCTCACGGAGCTCGAGCAGGTGCAGTCGATCGGGCTGTCGGTCAACGGCGGTGCGCGCGTGCGCGAGCTGTGGCGGTTCGCGTGCGAGGGCTACTTCGGCGACCTGACGCGCGACCACGCGGAGAAGGTCGCCGAGCTCGAGGCCGAGCTGTCGGTCACGGTCGACGGCGACGAGATCCCCTACCGCATGGTCCGCCCCGCGCTCGCGAACGAGCCGGACCGTGACAAGCGGCGCGAGCTCGACACGCGCGCGAACGACGTGCTCGACGAGCACATGAACCCGCTCAACCTCGACGCCGCGCGCGTCGTGCAGCAGGGCGCGCGCGATCTCGGGTTCGCGAACTACCTGGAGCTGTATCGCAAGGCGCTGCCGGCCTCGGCGCTCGACGACCTTGCGGAGCAGTGCCGCTACTTCCTCGACTCGACGGAGAAGCTGTACGAGGATGCGGCCGACAAGCTGTTCCGTGCGCGCGTCGGCGTGTCGCTGTCGGAGGCGCAGCGTTGGGACGTGCCCCGCCTCTTCCGTGCGCCCGAGTGGGACGAGATGTTCCCTGCGAGCCGGATGGTCCCCGCGCTCGAGAAGACGCTCGCCGATCTCGGCATCGACCTGCAGTCCCAGGAGAACGTCACACTCGACCTCGACGAGCGCCCGAACAAGAGCCCGCGCGCCTTCTGCGCGCCGATCGAGGTGCCCGACCGCATCGTGCTCGTGATGCAGCCGATCGGGGGGCCCGACGACTGGCGCGCGCTCTTCCACGAAGGCGGCCACACGGAGCACTTCGCACATACGTCGCGCGACCTGTCCATGGAGGAGAAGCGCCTCGGCGACAACGCCGTCACCGAGGGGTGGGCGATGCTCCTGCAGCACCTGACCGACGAGCCGGCGTGGCTCACCGGCATGCTCGACTTCGCGCGCCCGGGCGAGTACGCGGTGGAGGGCGCGACAGGCCTGTTGTATTTCGTCCGCCGCTACGCCGCGAAGCTCCTCTACGAGCTCGAGTTCCACGCCGCCGACGACGTGACGACGATGCAGCCGCGCTACGCGGAGCTGCTCTCCGACGCGCTGAAGATCGACGTGACCCCGGCGAACTACCTCGCCGACATCGACTCCGGCTTCTACGTCTCCTCCTACCTGCGCTCCTGGGCGTTCGAGGCCCAGCTCCGGGCCTATCTGAAGGAGAAGTTCGGGACGCGCTGGTTCGCCAGCCGCGACGCCGGCTCGCTCCTGCGGGAGCTCTGGGCCGAGGGCCAGCGGATGCGGGCCGAGGAGATGCTCAAGGACGTGACGGGCTCCACCCTCGAGATCGAGGCCGTGGCCGACCGAGTCCGCGAAGCTCTGCCCTAAAGACCGGTCCCTCCGTCCTGGGTACATGCATATGCTCTATGCATGTCCAGGACCCGAGTCCTGATCGCGGGGGCAGCAGGGCGGGACTTCCACAACTTCAACCTCGTCTACCGCGACCGCCCGGACTACGAGGTCGTCGCGTTCACCGCGACGCAGATTCCGAACATCGACGGCCGGCGCTACCCGCCCGAGCTCGCCGGCTCGCTCTATCCCGACGGCATTCCGATCCTGCCCGAATCGGCACTCGAGCAGCTGGTTCGCGAGCACGAGATCGACTCGGTCGTCTTCGCATATTCCGACGTCACGCACGAGCACGTGATGCACATCGGCTCGCGTGCGCTCGCCGCCGGCGCATCGTTCCACCTCATCTCGCCGGCCGACACGATGCTCGCCTCGACGAAGCCGAGCGTCGCGATCTGCGCCGTGCGCACCGGCTCGG
>JBKOVW010000081.1:0-6350 GCA_046724095.1 Actinomycetota bacterium
GGTCACGGCGTCGAGCCGACCGGCGCGATCGAGACGATCCACGAACGCCCGTGGTCGACGGTGCTCCTCGTGCCGACCGCGGAGGGCGACCTGTTCCTCAAGCAGGAGCAACCGGTTCAGGAGTACGAGGTCGCGCTCACCGTCGCGCTCGCGTCGCGGTGGCCGGACCGCGTTCCGGAAGTCGTCGCTGCCGACCTCGAGCGGTCATGGCTGCTGACGCGCGACGGTGGCACGCGCATCGCCGACTCCGGCGAGTTCGATGCCTTCCCGCGCGCGCTAGGGCTCTACGGCGAGCTGCAGGTCGGGGAGGTCTCGCATGTGGAAGAGCTCCTGGAGATCGGCCTTCGCGACCTGCGGCTGCCCGTCGTGGCCGCGGCCTACGAGCCGTTCTTCGAGCGCGACCACGGGCTCGAGGCCGGCGAGGTCGCGCGGTTCGTCGCGCTCGCGCCGCGCTATCTCGAGCTCTGCGCCGAGCTCGAGTCGTTCGGGTTGCCCGCCTCGATCCAGCACGACGACCTCCACCAATGGAACGTCTTCGTGCGCGACGGCCGCGTTGCGCTCTACGACTGGGGCGACTCGAGCGTCGGCTTCCCGCTCTGGTCGTGGCTGAAGCCCTCGTTCGCCGTCGCGGACGAGGGGCTCGATCCGGAGTCGCTGCGGACGGCATATCTGTCGCCGTGGGATGGATTCGCGTCGGAGTCGGCCCTTCGCCGCGCGCTCGAGCTCGCGGTTCCGACCGGGCTCTTCCCGTACGTGCTCCAGATCAGACGGCAGTACGACGCCACCCAGGCGCACTCGGACTACGGGGCGTACCTCCCGCAGCGGCTCAGGCAGTTACTCGTCGCCCTCGAGTCGGCGTGACTCGATTCCCGCGTCCGCGAACGTCGCCGCGAGCGCTTGCAGCGTGCCGTCGTCCACCGGCCGCTCTGCCGGCAGCAGCCAGCGCCGCTCGCGCTGCCGCACCATGAGGCGCCACGTGTCCTCCTGCTCGGGCTCCCCGTCGAGGTTGTGGTACACGGCGACCTCGACGGTCGTGCCGTCGAACCGGTCGGCGGTGAGCTCGAGCCACGCGGCAAAGCGTCCCGAACCTCGGCACGGCAACGGAGGGTATGCCATGGGAGAGTCCGCCCATGCGCGTTCGTGACCTCAACTGGATGCAGCTCGAGCGCTATCTCGAGCACGACAACCGAATCGTGCTGCCGGTCGGCTCGACGGAGCAGCACGCATACCTCTCGCTCGAGACCGACAACGTCATCGCGGAGCGCCTCGCGGTCGAGGCGGCGGAGCCGCTGGGCATCCCGGTGCTGCCGGTGCTCGCGTACGGCGTGACGGGCTTCTACATGTTCCCAGGTAGCCCGACGATGCGGCCCGAGACGTTCGGCGCCGTCGTCCGCGACATCTTCGACTCGCTGCACGGGCAGGGCTTCCGCCGTTTCTTCGTCTCGAACGGCCACAGCGGCAACACCCCCGATGCCGCTCTCGCATGGGATGCGGAGCATGACGACGCGGCGGTCGTCTGGCACGAGGTGTGGGACGGGCGCCCCGACGAGCTCGCGGCCGCGATCGATGCGGAGTACGACCACGCGTCGTGGTCCGAGAACTTTCCGTGGACACGGCTCGAAGGCGTGCCGTCGCCGGCCGGCCGCAAGCCGCGCTTCACGCGCCCGTCCGTCAATACCGACGCCGCCTGGCGCGAAGCGCTCGGCGACGGTTCGTTCGGCGGTCCCTACCAGCTGTCGGACGAGGACGTCTTGCGCGTCTGGAACGCGGCCGTCGAAGTGCTGCGCGAGCGGCTCGACTCCGGCTGGCCCTAGCCGCCGACGTCGGCGGCGAGAGCGACGGCGGCAATGGGCTCCAGCTCCTGCCGCAGTTCGCCCGGCAGCTGATCGACGAGCAGGGAGAGGCCTGCATAGACGCCGCTGCACGATTCGATCAGCCGGCGCGCCGTCAGCGCTTTGCTCCCGGTCTCGGCCCAGTCGTCGACGACGAGCACGCGCTCGCCCTCGCCGATCGCATGCCGCTGCACGCGCAGTGTCGTCTCGAGGCCGCGCCAGTCGCGCGGCGACTGGAGCTCGACCTTGGGCCCCGGATGCAGTCCGCCGGGCTTGCGGATGGCGACGAACCCGACGCGGAGCTCGAGTGCGACACACGCCGCGAGGACGAAGCCGCGCGCTTCGATGCCCGCGACCTTGTGCACGTCCGCCTCGCGGAAGGGGTCGGCGGCGGCGGCGGCGGCACGCCGCAGGAAGTCGCCGTCCGCGAAGAGGCCGAGCGTGTCCGAATGCCCCTCGAAGTACTGCAGCCTCTCCGCGAGCTCGCCGCGCATATCCGCCATCGCGCAGAAGCTAGCCTCCGTCCACTAGTCTCCGCCGATGCCCAGCCTGGAGGGGAAGTCGGCGGTCGTCACCGGCGCGTCGAGCGGGATCGGCGCGGCCACGGCACGGGCCCTTGCGGCCGAGAGCGCCCGCGTCGTCGGCGGCGCCCGGCGCGTCGAGCGGATCGCCGCGCCGGTGACGTCACTCGAGCTCGACGTGACGGATCAGAAGAGCTGCGAACGCTTCGTCACGGCCGCGAACGAGGAGCTGAGCGGCATCGACGTCCTCGTCAACGCGGCGGGGCTCGCGCTCGGCCGCGACCCCTTCGACGACAGCACCGAGGAGGACGAGCGGCTCGTGCTCGAGACGAACGTGAACGGGCTCATCCGGATGACGCGGCTCTGCCTGCCACACATCCGCGACGGCGGGCACATCGTCAACATCGGCTCCATCGCCGGACGGCAGGCGTACGAGAAAGGGTCCCTCTACGTCACGTCCAAGTTCGCGGTGCGCGGCTTCACGTACGCGCTGCGTGAGGACCTGCTCGGGCGTCCGATCCACATCTGCACCGTCGATCCCGGCCTCGTGCAGACGGACTTCTCGCTCACACGCTTCCGCGGCGACGTGGAGACCGCGCGAAAGGTCTACGAGGGCGTGGAGGCGATGAAGCCCGAGGACATCGCCGAGTGCATCGTCTGGGTCGTCACCCGGCCGGGGCGCGTCAACGTCGACGAGCTCGTGGTGAAGGCCCTTGCGCAGTCTTCCGGCGGGCGCATACTGCGGTCCGAGAGCTAATGGCAGGCCAACTCCGCATCCTCGAAGGGGCCACCTTCTGCATTTGCGACGAGCTCGGCGACCTGCACGGCAGCGTCGAAGGGCTCTTCACCGAGGACACGCGCTTCCTCTCGTCGCTCAAGCTGACGATCAACGGCAAGCGGCCCCTGCTGTTGTCGTCGGACAAGATCGAGTACTTCTCGGCGGCGTTCTTCATGCGCAACCCGCTCACGGACGGCCTAGCTCCCGACGTCCTGTCCATTCGCCGCGAGCGCTTCGTCGGCGAGGGGATGCAGGACTCGTTCGTGCTGCAGAACCAGAGCATGGAGCGCGTCGAGTTCGACCTGGAGCTCGACGTCGGCGCCGACTTCGCCGACATCTTCGCCGTCAAGGACTTCGACTTCGCGCTCGGCGACCCGCTCCGCGCGAAGCCGCTCCCTGAGCGCCGGCCGCTCGAGTACGAGCCGGAGCGCAACCAGTTCCTCATCTCCGACAACGGCGACCTGCCGCTGAAGACGCAGGTGATCTTCTCGGAGCGCGGCCAGGTCGACGGCTCGAAGATGGTCTTCCACCTGGCGCTCGAGCCGCGCGAGCGCTGGGACCTGCACGTCGAGGTGTTCCCACTCCCGGACGGGGAGCTCGTCGCGCCGCGCTTCGCCGAGCTGCGCTTCGGCGAGGAGGTCGGTCACGTGCGCGACTCGCTGGCCGCGTGGCAGCTGCGCGTGCCGCAGCTGCGCTCGTCGTGGGACGCGCTCGCGCATGCGTTCAGCCAGTCGGTCTCCGATCTTGCGTCGCTGCGCATGCGCTCCGACAACGGCGCGATCGGGAAGCTGCCGGGCGCGGGCGTGCCGTGGTTCATGACCGTGTTCGGCCGCGACACGATCATCACGTGCCTGCAGACGCTGCTCTTCGGTCCCGAGCTGGCGCGCACCGCGCTCGAGGTGCTCGCCGATCTGCAGGCTAAGGAGGACGACCCGTCGCGCGACGCCGAGCCGGGCAAGATCGTGCACGAGGTGCGCCACGGCAAGGCCGCGCGCACGTGGCACGAGCGCTACTACGGCACCGCCGACGCGACCCCGCTTTACCTGATCCTGCTTTCGGAAGTCTGGCGCTGGACCGACGACGCCGCGCTCGTGCGTGACCTGAAGCAGCCGGCCCTGGCGGCGCTCGACTGGATCGAGAACTACGGCGATCGCGACGGCGACGGGTTCGTCGAGTACGAGCGGCGCACCGAGCACGGCCTCGAGAACCAATCGTGGAAGGACTCCTGGGACTCGCAGCGCTTCCACGACGGCCGGCTCGCGCCGACCCCGATCGCACCGTGCGAGGTGCAGGGCTACGTGTACGACGCGAAGCGCCGCGTCGCGGAGCTCGCGCGTGAGGTCTGGCGCGACCGGGAGCTCGCGCGCCGGCTCGACGAGGAGGCCGAGGAGCTGCGCAAGCGCTTCGACGAGGCGTTCTGGGTCGAGGACCGCGGCGGCTTCTACGCGCTCGCGCTCGACGGCGACAAACAGCAGGTCGACTCGCTCTGCTCGAACATCGGCCACCTGCTGTGGAGCGGAATCGTCCCGCCTAAGCGCGTCGACGCGGTCGTCGACCAACTGATGGGCGACGAGCTGTGGTCGGGCTGGGGCGTGCGCACGATGTCGACTGCGGACGCCGGCTACAACCCGCTCTCGTACCACAACGGCACGGTGTGGCCGCACGACAACTCGATCATCGCGGCGGGGCTCGCGCGCTACGCGCGCTGGTCGGAGGCGCAGCGGGTCATCCAGCGGATGCTCACGGCGGCGCAGCACTTCAGCTACCAGCTGCCCGAGGTCTTCGCGGGCATGCGGCGCTCCGAGACGCCGTTCCCCATCGCCTACCCGACGGCCGCGCGGCCGCAGGCGTGGGCGGCCGGCACGCCCGTGCTGCTGCTGCAGTCCCTGCTCGGCCTGCAGCCCGACCGCAGGCGGCACGCGCTCCAGACCGTCGCGCCGCCGGAGCTCCCGTCGTGGGCGGGAACGATCCGCCTGTCGGGCATCCGCGCGTTCGGGACGCTTTGGGACGCACGACTGGAAGACGGAAGCGTCCGCGTCGACGCCGCATGAAGATCGCCATCCTTGCGCCCGCGTGGTTCGCGGTCCCGCCGACCGGCTACGGCGGGATCGAGTGGATCGTCGCGCTGCTCGCGGACGGGCTCGCGGACGCCGGCCACGACGTGACGCTGTTCGCGTCGGGCGACTCGCGCACGAAGGCGAAGCTCGCCGCGGTGTACCCGGAAGCGCCGAGCCGCCAGATCGGCCGCACGTTCGCGGAGCTGAAGCACGCACTGTCGTGCTTCGCGCACGCGGACGAGTTCGAGATCATCAACGACCACACCGGGATGCTCGGCGCGGCGCTCGGTGCGACGACGCCGACGCCGGTCGTGCACACCGTGCACGGCCCGCTCGAAGGCGAGCCCGGTGAGATCTACGACCTGATCGCGCAGGTGGCGCCGCAGGTCGGGCTGATCTCGATCTCGATGAACCAGCGCAAGCCCAAGCCGAATTTGAACTGGATCGCGAACTGCCACAACGCGCTCGACTTCTCCGTCTACCCCTGCAAGCCGCACCGCGGGGAGTACCTGCTCTTCCTCGGGCGGCTGAGCCCGGACAAGGGCGCGCACCGCGCCGTCGCGGTCGCGATGGAGACCGGGCTGCCGCTGAAGCTCGCCGGCAAGCTCCAGGAGCCGAAGGAACGGGAGTACTTCCACGAGCTCGTCGAGCCGCATCTCGTCGACGGGATCGAGTACCTCGGCGAGGTCACCCACGGCGAGAAGGTGGAGCTCCTCCAGAACGCGCGCGCCACCCTGTTCCCGATCGAGTGGGAGGAGCCGTTCGGCCTCGTCATGATCGAGTCGATGGCGTGCGGCACGCCGGTGATCGCGACCCGCTGGGGGGCGGTGCCCGAGGTGATCGACGACGGCCGGAGCGGGATCATCGTGGACAGGTACACGGAGATGCCCGGGGCGCTCGAGCGTGCCGACCAGCTCGATCCGCTCGAGCTCCGGCGCTACGTCGAGGAGGAGTTCTCGCCGCAGCGGATGGTGCGCGACTACGTCGCCGCCTACGAGGCGGCCATCGCCGCCGCCGGCAACCGGTAATTCCTGACGGCGGGCACGGCGAAGACAGCGGCAGTCGTCACCAGGATCCAGACGGCGCCGAACACCAGGTATGACGACATGCCGATCGCGGCGGCGATCGGCCCCGCGAGCGCGTAGCCGAGCGGCAGGAAGAC
>JBKOVW010000082.1:0-7733 GCA_046724095.1 Actinomycetota bacterium
GGCGCTCATCGAACACGTCCCGGTTACCGTCTACATCGATCGGTTGGACGAGACCGCTTCCAACGTCTACACCAGCCCACAGCTTGAGTCCGAGCTCGGCTACTCCGTCGAGGAATGGACCTCCGACAAGAACCTGTACGCGAAGGTCCTCCACCCCGAGGACCGCGACCGGATTCTGTCCGAGTACCGCCGCGCCCGCGACACCGACGAGCCCTTCCGGGCGGAGTACCGCATGATCGCCCGTGATGGAACGGTTCACTGGTTCCACGACGAGGCGGCGGTCATCCGCGACGAGGCCGGCCACGCCGCCTACTTCCATGGCTTCCTCCTCGACATCACCGAGCAGAAGCAGCTGGGGGAAGCTCTGCGCAGCAGCGAGGAGGAGCTGCGGCGACAGAAGCAGTATGTCGAGTCACTCGTCGATATCAACCCGACAGCGATCGTCACCGTCGACCCCGACGGCAAGGTGACGTCCTGGAATCAGGCTGCTCAGGAGCTGTTCGGCTACTCGAGCGACGAAGCGATCGGGTGCATGGTCGACGACCTGGTCGTCGGGCGGGAAGCCTTGCATAGCGAGGCCGTCAGCTACGAAGAGGTCCTGCGAGCGGGACGTTTCCATACGATCACTCAGCGATCACGCAAGGACGGAACGCTAGCGGACGTGGAGCTGATCGCGGTGCCGGTTCTCGAGGCGGGCGGGCCCACCGGTTATCTCGTCATCTACCACGACATCAGCGAGATGCAGAGGCAGAAGCAGTACTACCAGTCGCTGCTCGAGGTCAGCCCCACCGCGGTCGTCACTGTCAGTCCGGACCGCAAGGTGACCTCGTGGAACCCCGCGGCGCACCGCCTCTTCGGCTACACCCGCGAAGAGGCCATCGGGCAGGACGTTGATTCACTCGTCGCCAAGACAGAGGCGGTGCATCACGAGGCCATGCAGCTGAACCGGCTGGCCCTGCAAGGCGAGGAGGCGCGGCTCATCACCCGCCGGACTCGTAAGGACGGGTCCCTGGTCGACGTCGACGTGCGGGCTGCGCCGATTCGTGTCGGAGATGAGTTGGTCGGCCTCTACGCCCTGTATCACGACATCTCCGAGCTCCAAAGAGCGCGCGAGCAAGCCGAGGCGGCAACACAAGCCAAAAGCGCGTTCCTGGCGATGATGAGTCACGAGATCCGCACGCCGATGAACGCCGTGATCGGGATGACGGGGCTTCTCCTGGACGCCGATCTGACGCCTGAGCAACGCCGCTACGCGGAGGTCATTCGCAGTAGCGGTGAGGCCCTGATGGCCGTCATCGACGACATCCTCGACTTCTCCAAGATCGAAGCCGGCCAGTTGGAGCTGGAACGCCGACCGCTCGACCTTCGCATTTGCGTGGAGTCCGCCTTTGAACTGGTCGCCGCGAGCGCGTCGAGCAAGGGGCTCGACCTCGCCTATGTCATAGATCAGGGGCTGCCTCACACGATCCTGGGCGATGCCACCCGGCTGCGGCAGATCCTGATCAACCTGCTGAACAACGCGGTGAAGTTCACCGACGAGGGCGAGGTGGTTCTCTCGGTAGACGGGGAGGCGCTCGCGACGGGCGCTGGTGAGGTCGACAGGAAGCACAAACTTCATTTCGCGGTGAGGGACAGCGGCCTCGGAATTCCCGAGGACCGGCGCAGCCGCCTCTTCCAATCCTTCAGCCAGGTCGACGCCTCGATGACTCGTCGGTATGGCGGCACCGGCCTGGGCCTGGCGATCAGCAAGCGGCTAAGCGAGTTGATGGGCGGGACGATCTGGGTGGAGAGCGAGCTCGGGAAGGGCTCGACGTTCCACTTCACCATCCAGGCGGAGCAGGCTCCCGGCTCTGCTCCCGCCCATGAGCGAGGCGCACCGCCCCAGCTTCGTGGCAGGCGGGTTCTCATCGTGGACGACAACGCTACGAGCCGGCACATCCTCGCGAGGCAGGCAGAGTCATGGGGACTGCTCGTTCGCGACACCCCCCACCCTGCACAAGCATTGCGGTGGATTCGCCGAGGCGATCCCTTCGACCTTGCCATCCTTGACATGCAGATGCCCGAGATGGACGGCGTCACTCTCGCACACGAGATCCGGCGCGACCGCGACGCCGGCGCGCTGCCCCTGATCATGCTCGCACCGCTGGGACCCCGAGAAGAGGTCGGGGGAGATGTGAAGTTCGCCGCCTATTTGACCAAGCCGATCAAGCCGTCACAGCTCCACGACACGTTGATGAACGTCCTTGGCGCGGCAGCGGGCCGCGCGCAGGCTGAGGCGGTCCCGAGCGGGCCCGTTGAACAACTGGCCGAGCGCGTGCCTCTGCGGATCCTGGTGGTGGAGGACAACGTCGTCAACCAACAGATAGCGCTGCTGCTGCTGAAGAAACTCGGCTACCGGGCCGACGTGACCGCGAACGGGCTTGAGGCGCTCCAAGCACTTGAGGGCAATCCCTATGACGTCGTACTCATGGACGTGCAGATGCCGACGATGGATGGGCTGGAGGCCACACGCCGCATCCATCAGCGATGGCCGGAAGGGCGGCGGCCACACGTCATCGCGGCGACCGCGAATGCCACGCAAGAAGAGCGGGAGGCGTGCCTGGCCGCGGGGATGGACGACTACCTCAGCAAGCCGATCCGGATGGAGGAGCTGGCAGCCGCCCTGAGCCGGAGCCGTCCATCCCCGGGGGTGCTCCATCCGGCGGCGCTTGAGCGTCTCAGGGAATCGATCGGGGATGACGACCCCGGCTTCCTTTCGGTGCTCATCGACACATTCCTCCGTGACGTGCCCCAGCTCGTCGAGGCCGCGAGGCAAGGGCTGCGGCAAGGGCAGGCGGACGAGGTCCGGCGCGCGGCGCACACGCTGAAGTCCGACGGAGCCACCTTCGGCGCAACGAACTTCTCGGAGCTCAGTCGCCAGCTCGAGGCTCTGGCCGGGTCGGGAACCCTGGCCGGAACCGCCAGGCTCATTTCACAGATCGAGGCGGAATTCGAGCGGGTGAGGATCGCCGTCGAAGCCGTGCCGGAACGAGGCAGACGATGACCGAGCGCCCCGGATCCGTCCTTGTGGTCGACGACGACGCGGTGAACCGACTGATGCTCTGCCGAGCCCTCGAGCGGGAGGGCCATCACGTGCGGGCCGTGGCGAACGGGTTGGAGGCGCTCGAGGCGCTCCACGACGGGCCGTTCGACTGCGTGCTGTTGGACGTGCTGATGCCCCAGATGGATGGCTACCAGGTGCTGGCGCACATCAGGAGTGATCCCACGCTAAGGCGTACGCCGGTGATCATGATCTCGGCGCTCGAGGACATCCAGAGCATCGTCAGATGCATCGAGCTGGGCGCGGAGGACTATCTGCCGAAGCCATTCGACCCGGCGCTCCTTCGGGCCAGGATCAATGCCGGGCTTGCCAGGAAACGGCTCGACGACCTCGAGCGGGAATATCTCGAACAGGTGGAGCACGTCGTCGCGGCCGCGGCGGCAGTTGAGGCCGGAACCTTTAAGCGCCAGCAGCTGGATGGCGTCGCCCGCCGCGACGATGCCCTCGGGCAGCTGGCACGCGTCTTTCAACAGATGGCGATCGAGGTACGAGCACGCGAGAAGCGCCTGAAGAAAGAGGTGCGCAAGCTGCGCATCGAGATCGACGAGGCGAGCGCCGCCCGACAGGTGGCCGAGATCACCGAGACCGCGTACTTCCAAGACCTCCAGCGGAAGGTTTCCAAGCTTCGCTTGGACCCGAACTCCTAGGTGGACGGTACAACAAAGAGGCAGGGGAGCGGGACGATGTCGAGGGTCATCGCGATCCATTCGTTTCGCGGGGGCACAGGCAAGTCGAACGCGGCGGCCAACGTGGCGACGCTGCTGGCTGCTGAAGGGCAGCGCGTTGGGGTGGTCGATACCGACCTCCAGTCTCCCGGGATTCATACGCTGTTCGGGCTCGACCAGGAAGCGGTGCGCTATTCGCTGAACGAATACCTCTGGGGGCGCTGTCACATCAAGCAGGCTGCGCACGACCTGACGACAAGCCTCGACGCAGGACTGCGCGGGCGCGTCTATCTCGTCCCTTCCAGCATCAAGGTGAACGACATCGCTCGCGTAATGCGCGACGGATACGACGTGGGCCTGCTCAACGACGGGCTCCGTCAGCTCGTCAAGCAGTTGTCGCTCGACGTGCTGCTGCTCGATACCCACCCGGGATTGAATGAGGAGACGCTCCTGTCGATCGCCATGTCGAACACGCTCGCGATCGTGATGCGTCCGGACCAGCAAGATTACGAGGGCACCAAGGTGACTCTGTCGGTGGCCCGCAAGCTGAAAGTGCCCGACCTGGTGCTCGTGGTCAACAAGGCACCCTCCGTCTTTGACGCCGACGAGGTCAGAGAACGCGTGGAGAAGACTTACGACTGCGAGGTCACCGCGGTGCTGCCGCACTCAGATGAGCTCATGAGCCTGGCAAGCGAGGGTATCTTCGCGCTGCGCTATCCGGATCACCCCGTCACGGACCTGTACCGGCAGATCGCCGCCCGTCTCACAGCGTAGAGAGACTGGATGACCCCCGACGAAATGGACCTGTTCCCGGACCGGAATGACCTCCTCGCCGGTCTCCCTACCAGACGCGCCGACGCCCTCCTGTTTCTGATCGAGAGCCGAACCGCGCATCTGGTGGTGCGATCCCGCCGAGCGATGGAGCAGTTCGTCACCGAGGCGGACCACGACGAACGGGAGCTTGCCTTCTTCGAGGCCTTTTCGCAGGGGCTGGACCCTCCGCTCGCCCCGAAGATTCAGGACATCGAACGTCATTCCGGGCAGTGGGCCCGCCTGGTCCCCGATAACCCACAGGTCCGCGCTGCCGTAGCCCATCGCGTGGGGACCAAGTACCGGTTGACCTACCGGGATGCGGTCGGCATCCGGCGGGCCCTGGGGCTCGACGATCCGGAGGTCAGACGGGCATACCGCCGTCTCTACCGGCGACCGCTACAAGACGTCTTCGCCGCCCGGGCGGCTCTCACCGACCGCCTGCGCTGGGCGTGGACAGCTCTGGCCGCGCGGCTCGAGCGGTTGTCCCCCTTTTGGACCGTCTACTCACTGACGCTGACCGAGACAGTGGGCGCCACCATCCTCGCCCTGCCCATCGCACTTGCCACCGTTGGTCCTCTGCCCGGCGTCGTGTTGCTGGTAGTGCTCGGCCTGGTCAATATCGTGACGATCGCATACATGTCCGAAGCCGTGACACGCAGCGGCAGCTCGCGGTACGGCAGCGCCTACCTCGGCCGGCTCGTGGGTGACTATCTGGGCACGACCGGGTCTCTGATCCTCTCCGTGAGCTTCTTCGTGCTGTGCCTCCTGGTTCTGTCCGTCTTCTATATCGGCGTCTCGACGACGCTTGAGGACGCCACGTCCATCTGGGCGCCGGCGTGGGTCGCCGTGCTGTTCGGCGTGGGTCTCTACTACCTGCGGCGTAGATCGCTGAACGCCACCGTCGCCTCGGCGCTCGTCGTCGGCACGGTGAACATCTTCCTGCTGGTACTTCTTACGATCCTCGCCTTGACCCACGTGCGGGCGGACAACCTGCTCCACACAAACGTCCCGTTGCTGTCCGGCCGGCCGTTCGACCCTTCGGTCATCCAGCTGATCTTCGGTGTCGTTCTCGCCGCCTACTTCGGGCACACGTCGGTCAGCCTGTGCGGCCGGTTGGTGCTCCGCCGGGACCCGAGCGGTCGTTCGCTCATGCGCGGCTGCACCGCTGCGCAGGCAACTGCGATGGTGCTGTATTGCCTCTTCGTAGTGGCCGTGAACGGGGCGATCACGCCTGAGGCGCTCGCGGGAGAGTCGGGCACCGCGCTCGCGCCGCTCGCGACCGTGCTCGGCCCGCTCGCGACGGTCCTGGGATCGTTGTTCGTGATACTCGGGATGGGCATGGGCACGATCCACTTCTCGCTCGCCCTGTCGAGCCTCACTCGCGAATGGCTGCCCCCCGAGGCAGCACCGGTCGTCGTCCTGCCCCGGCAGCGGGCGCGGCTGCTATTCGAGGAGCGAAGGCGCTTACGTCCAAAGAGCCGTCTCAAGATCGGCATCCGGTATCTGGGACTCCGGGGTGGCGATCCAGACTTCGACCTCGAGATCATGGTCGACGGCAACGTCTATCGGACCGAGGCCAGTGCGACCGGCTCGCTGGAGATCCTTGGGCCGACAGGCCTTGCTTCCTTCAGTGACCGGCTGACGGACCTGAGCGACCGGGGTCTCAACCTGGTCCTCGATATCGGTGACGCCAATCCTCAGAACGTTCGCGTCAAGGCGACGTCGTCGTTGCGCGCATCGGTCGAGGACGGGTGGGACAGGTCAGGAGTCGGCCTTGCCGGCGTCTTGGCGCTGGCTGACGACGAGGCGGAACTCGTCGGCTAGATCCTGCGCCAGGGCCAGGTGACCCTGAGCGAGGCGATCAGGCACGCCGACCAGGACGAAGCCGCGGTCCGGGCGACGCTGAAGTCCTTGGTGGAGCAGGGGCTGGTGCGGGAGATTCGGGACGGCTCCGCGTCTGTCGCATATGCCGTTCGCCTCGCACCACGGCACGGGCGCGCCCAATCCGGAGAGCTCTGGGGTGCGCTCGGCCAGAAACAAGGACCCGAGACCCCGGGCGGAAAGGCAGAGCGCGGGACGCCTCCCTGGCAAGGTATCCGCAGCGTCCTGCGGAAGCCGCGTGGGCGCTTCCTGCTCGGGGTCGCCCCGGTGTTCGTGCCGTTTGCGGCGGTCGAGTGGATGCTGATCACCGGATCGGGCTCGTTCGCCGGGTTGCTGGGCTTCATCGGAGTCATCGTCGTTTCCTTGGTAGCGGGCATCTACCCCGTGTTGCTACTGGTTGCGAGCCGCCGTAAGGGCGACTACGTGCCGATGGTGGTCCACCGCTGGCTGGGCCATCCTGTGCTGCTCGCAGGTCTCTACCTGGTGTTCCTGGGCAGTCTTCTGCTGCACGGGCTGGTGATTTGGGAACAGCCCTGGCTGCGAGCCGGCGCGCTGCTCGTAGCGGTGGCGATCGTGGTGATTACGGTCCGAATGGTGCGCAGTGGCATGCTCAGCCCGCGGCTGAATATTGAGGTGCGCGACGATCGGGGCCGAGGAGCCCGGTTCAGCGTCACCGCGAACGGGCAGGAATTAACCAGTCACGTCACGCTCGAGTATGACGACCACGAGCGCCATTTGCAGTCGGCTGCCGGCGAGATACCCGGCTTCTCGTCCCTGCGACGCGCGGTCTTCGAACCGAGATTCGCTGACAGCACACGGGCAGTCCCACGAGGGCTAAAGATCTGGGTTCACAGGGTGACGCCCGAGGGAGACTCCGAGCCGATCTCCGGAGCCGTGACGGTGCAAACCGTTCGCGAGACCAAGCGATTCGACCTGGAACTTGCCAGAGGCCTGGTGACCTTGCCGGTGACCGACGCATCCTGCCGGGTGGAGGTGGAGCTGACCCAGGCTCGCGCCGCGCCGCCCGCCGATCTCGATGAGGCCATGCACTAACTAAGGACCGGAGATGGATTCGGCGGGCGCCCTCCGAACATCAGGAACACGTTGGCGAACATGCCACGAATTACATGACCAGCCAGAATCTGTGCCACAGGCGGAATCGGGAGACCCTTTTACTCGGGCGGTTATGCTGGTTGGCGACCAGGGAAAACGCGCTTGAGCATGCCGCTGGCCCATCTGACTACTGGGGGTAAATGGGGGAGTGACGGCGAGCC